>NZ_JAIEPN010000035.1 GCF_019748365.1 Novosphingobium sp. | reverse complement strand
CATGGGGCTTTTTATTCAACCCAACTGGCCCCTTTTTAAACCGGTGCCTGGCCCGTTTTTATCCCGGTGTTGACACCACCTGATTTGGGAAAATGGTCGCATACAGCCCCGCACGCGACAATACGTCTCGCACCGAATACTGCAGCCATATTGCTTGCATCGGTCACTGGTTGAAAGCGCCAGAGAAAACTTTTTTCGGCAGTGAATCTCGCCGGTCACACCCACCAGATATGGCGCCCGGCGGATCGGGGAGACTCCACATCTAGACACGGACTCGTTCCGTTCTCACCATTCGATGAGCGGCGACTCGCCAGATTCCGGCGAGTCGTGGCTTGACGGCGAGTCGCGGATGATTCACCTGTCGAGCTGCATCAGCAGGGGACAAGGCGGCAATGGTGGCTCTGGCAAAGGAACGTCAGGCAAAGACGGCAGCGCGCGCGCTGCGCAGTTCGGCAGCGGCGGCGGTGAGCAAGCTTGCGCTTCCACTGGGGCAGATCCTGCGCGGCGACTGCATCGAGCGCATGCGCGAACTGCCCACGGCCTCGATCGATCTCATCTTCGCCGACCCGCCCTACAACCTGCAGTTGGGCGGCGATCTTGCGCGGCCCGATGGCAGCCACGTCGATGCCGTCACCGATGATTGGGACAAGTTCGACAGCTTCGAACGCTATGACACGTTCACCCGCGAATGGCTGACCGAAGCGCGCCGGGTGCTCAAGCCCGATGGCGCGATCTGGGTGATCGGTTCGTACCACAATATCTTCCGCGTCGGCGCGCTGCTGCAGGATCTCGGCTTCTGGATCCTCAACGATATCGTCTGGCGCAAGGCCAATCCGATGCCCAATTTCAAGGGCACCCGCTTCACCAACGCCCATGAAACGCTGATCTGGGCCTCGCGCAGCGAAAAGGCCAAGTACACTTTCAACTACCGCGCGATGAAGACCCTCAATGACGAGCTCCAGATGCGCTCGGACTGGGTACTGCCCATCTGCGGCGGGCCTGAGCGCATCCGGAAAGGCGGCGTGAAGGCGCACCCGACGCAGAAGCCCGAGGCGCTGCTCTACCGGGTGATGCTCGCGACGACCAACCCCGGCGATGTCGTGCTTGATCCTTTCTTCGGCACGGGCACCACCGGCGCTGTGGCCCGCCGCCTTGGCCGCGAATGGATCGGCTGCGAGCGCGAGGAAGACTACATCGCGGTGGCCGAGGAGCGCATTGCCGCCGCGCTTCCGCTCGATGAAAGTGCGCTGACCACGATGATGAGCAAGCGCAGCGCCCCGCGCGTCGCGTTCGGTCAGCTCATCGAAAGCGGCATGATTGCACCTGGCGCGCAGCTGTTCGATCGCAAGCGCCGCTGGACGGCGAGCGTGCGCGCCGATGGCTCTATCCTGTCGGGCGCATCATCGGGGTCGATCCACGGTGTCGGCTCGGCGGTACAGGGCGCGCCAGCCTGCAATGGCTGGACGTTCTGGCACATCGAGCATGAGGGCGAGGTCAAGCCGCTCGATGCGCTGCGCCAGCTCTATCTGCTTGCGGTCGAAGACTGACATGTTGCCCCTGCTCGGACTCATGCCGGACCCGCTGGTCCTGCGCTGCCATGCGCGCTGGACCAAAGCGATGCTCCTGCGCGCCATGCGCCTCGCCGCGCGCCGCCGCGTCCGTTAAGGGACAGGCATGGCCCAAAAGCTCTATATCCGCCCGATTGGCCTCGCAGATAGCCCGCAGAGTGAGGAAGGCAGCACGATCCGTCTGGCAGGAGGGCTTGTCTATGCTTCGCGCTTCGCGCTGATCGTGCGGGAAGGCACGCAGATTATCTCCCGTCGCCGGTTTGGTGCGGACGAGGCGAACACTGTGTTCGGTGCGCTTCCCGATCCGCTGGCCGCAGAGGCCGCAGTGCAGTGGACCAATCTCAAGGCCCAGCACGGACCACTGAGCTGCGGCGCGCGCACCTTGCGGCTCGATCAGCCGCAAGTCATGGGCATTCTCAATGTCACGCCCGACAGTTTTTCCGATGGCGGCAAGTTCCTCGACAAGCCCGAAGCGGCGCTGGAACACGCCGCGGCCATGCTGGAAGCGGGGGCAGCGATCATCGACGTCGGCGGTGAATCCACCCGCCCCGGAGCCCCCGCCGTGTGGGAAGGCGACGAGGTCAAGCGCGTCGTCCCGGTGATCGCGAAGCTCGCAGCCAGCGGCGCTGCGATCTCGATCGACAGCCGCCGTTCGACCGTGATCACCGAGGCACTCGCGGCCGGCGCGCACATCGTCAACGATGTCTCGGCGCTGCGCCATGATCCGCGTTCTGTGGAAGTCGTCGCGGCCAGCGGCGTGCCAGTTGTCCTCATGCATGCACCCGGCGGCGAGAAGGACCTTCACGCCGATGGGCACTATGCCGATGTGGTGCTCGATGTCTTCGATGCCCTGCGCGAGAGGCGCGATGCAGCCTTGGCTGGCGGGATTGCGCGCGACAAGATCCTGCTCGATCCCGGCATCGGCTTTGGCAAGTCGCTTGCCGAGAACCTGGCGCTCATCAACGCGCTCCCGCTCTTCCATGCGCTCGGCCAGCCGCTGCTGCTGGGGGCGAGCCGCAAGCGCATGATCGGCGCGCTCTCGGGCGAAGCACCCGCGCACCAGCGGCTCGGCGGTTCGCTTCTGCTGGCCGCCAAAGGATTCGAAGCCGGTGCGCAGATGGTCCGCGTCCACGATGTCACCGAGACGGTGCAGGCCCTGCGTGTCTGGCGGGGCCTGCGGGATGCCGCGCTGACGGACTTCAGCCAGCTCGGCGTTTGACCGGCAGCGGCGCCGCGCCGAGCGCCTCGTTGTGCTGGCCGATGTGCGGGGCAGGCTGCACTTCGAAGTTCCCCACCGAAAACGTCACGGGGCTGCGCATCTTGAGGTATTCGCCCTCGGTCGGGTGGGTGCGCTGCTGGAAGAAGTGGACCGCCTTGAGGTGCGGATCTTCGGTGATGTCATCGAGATCGCGCACCGGCATGCAGGGAATCTGGTGCTCGGCCATCTTCGCGGCCCATTCGGCCATGGTGAGCCTTGGCGTGCGCTTGGCCATCTCCTCGTAGAATTCGCTGATGTTGCGCATGCGCGAGGGGTAGTCGATGAAGCGCGGGTCATCGGCAAGTTCGGGCGCTTCGAGCAGTGCGATCACCGTGTCGATGGCATCGGGCGTATAGGGCACAATCACCACGTAGCCGTCCTTGGCGGGGAAGGGCTGGCGGAAGGGATCGAGCTGGCGCGGATAGCCGGCGGGTTCCTTGGTCGGCACCAGCGTCAGTCCGTAGAGATGTTCCTGCATCATGAAGTGCGTGAAGCTCTCGAACATCGGCACTTCCACGAACTGCCCCTCGCCGAAGCGCAGTTTGTGGATGACCGCCGCCATCACGGCATAGGCCCCGTGCAGTCCTGATACCTTGTCGGCGATCAGGGAGGGCAGGAAGCGTGGCACCGGATTGCCATCGACCCGCCCGAGCAGGTTGGTCGTGCCGGTCGCGGCCTGGATCACATCGTCATAGGCTTGCAGATCGCCATAGGGCCCGCCCGAGCCGAAGCCGGTGCAGTGGACGTAAATGATGTCCGGCTTGATCGCCTTGACCGCTTCATAGCCGAACCCCAGCCGCTCGATGGCCTTGCCGCGCACATTGTGGATGAAGACGTCCGCCTCGGCGAGCTGCGCCGCCAGCACGGCCTTGCCTTCCTCGCCCTTGAGATCGAGCGCGAGGCTGCGCTTGCCCTTGTTGAGATTGAGCGTGCAGGGGCCCATGCCCGGCGTTGCACCCGGCTTTCCGGCGTGGCGGAAGATATCGCCGCCCGGCACTTCCACCTTGATCACGTCCGCGCCCAGATCGGCCAGCGTTTCCGTGGCGTAGGGCCCGAAGACCACGCTGGTCAGATCAACGATGCGAATGCCTTCCAGCAGCTTCTGCCCGGCCATCAAGTGCTCTCCTCCCGTCAGGCCGCGGCCTGCAGCGCCAAGGCTTACCAGCCCGGTGCGGCAGAGCAACGCTGCCATTATCGAGAGTGTGCTTCAGGCGACGTTGTCGATTCCGAGCTCCGAAAGCTTGCGATAGAGCGTCGAACGCCCGATCCCCAGCCGCCGCGCAACTTCGGTCATGCGACCGCGATAGTGGCCGATGGCAAGGCGGATGACGTCCGCTTCGATTTCTTCGAGCGGGCGCAAGTTGCCGTCTGGCGCATAGAGCATCACGCCCGCGCCCTCGCTCTGCGTGTGCGACGTGCGCGGCGTTTCGCCGATCAAGTTCGAAAGGTTCGGGAAATCCTGCGCGGTGAGGGCCTCGCCATCGCAGAACACGGCCGCGCGGAACAGCGTTGCCTGAAGCTGGCGGACGTTGCCCGGCCAGTCATAGGCCGCGAGCAGCGCCAGCGCGCCATCGGTGATGCCGAGCGGCCTCAGGCCGGGTTGCTCGCCGATGCGCGTCAGGAAATGGCGGGCGAGGGCGGGGATGTCACCCGCGCGCTCGCGCAGGGCAGGCAGATGAACGTGAATCCCGCTCAGCGCTTCGAGCAGGCCGGGATCGAACAGCTGCACGTCGACCAGATCGTCGAGCGCGGCATTGCTGCACACGATGACCCGCACGTCGAGCCTGAAGCTGTGACGCGCGCCGATGGGCTGGATATCACCGCGCTGGAGAAACTGGGTGAGGCGGGCCTGCGCCGAAAGACAGAGGCGATCGATCTCGTCGATCACCAGCGTGCCGCCGTCCGCATGCTGCAGCGCGCCGACATGACGTTCGAACGCGCCGGGGAAAGCGCCCTTCTCGTGGCCGAACAGCACTGATTCGATCTGATTGGCGGGGATTCCGCCGGCGTTGACGATCCGCAAGGGCGCCTTGGCGCGCGGGCTGGCCGCGTGCATCGCGCGGACCAGCATTTCCTTGCCGGTGCCGCTCTCGCCCTCGATCAGCACGGTGTTCTGTGTGCGCGCGGCCTTGGCGGCAACGGCAAGCGCAGCGCGGAAGCTGGGGGCGGCCCCGATCATCGAATCGAAATCGAGCGTGCCGGTGAACTTCTCGGTGAGCGGTTGCAGCTCCTCTGGCGATTCCTCGCGCCGGGTCGCGGTGCGCAGTGCCTGGAGCAGCCGATCGGGCGCAACCGGCTTGATCAGGTAGTCCGAAGCACCCGCGCGCATCGCTTCCACGGCGAGCAGCGGCGAGGCGCTGGTGGTGATCATGAGAATGGGGAGGGCGGGCCGGCGTGCCTTGAGCTCGGCGATCAGCGCGCAGGCACTGTCACCCGGAACCCATTGATCCAGAATGATTGCATCGAGCTGCATACCCTGGCGCGTGCCGAGCGTGGCAATTGCCGTCTCGGAATCGCGCGCGATGATCGTGCGCCAACCCTCGCGCGCAGCCAGCGCCGAGATCAGGCGGCACTGCGCTGGTTCGTCGTCGATAAGCATGAGCAGACGATCAGTTGGCTCTGCCATGGCTTCCCCGGTCCTTTTGCATAGTGCCGGGGTCTAGCCCATTTGGGTAAAGACCAGATTAAGTGCGAAACCACCGGTTCCGCTTGAGCCGGGGTTGAGCCGCCGCTAGAGGATGCGGTCAATCGGACGTTTATAACGCAATCAGGAAGGGTTTGTCATGGGCGCCACCAACAATGCCGGGAACAACATGAAGGCGGCGACGGCCACGTACGAGGGCTTCGTCGGCATGATCAAGATTGCCACGCCGGTAATCGCTGTGATCGTGCTCTTCGTCATGTACCTGATCGCCTGAGCGCGCGGATGGGGGCGGCAACAACGATCGCTGTCCTGCGCGAGCGGGCCAGCGGTGAGAACCGGGTGTCGGCGACGCCAGAGACGGTGAAGAAGTTCATCGGTCTTGGCGCTGCTGTGCGTGTGGAAGCAGGGGCCGGCACGACCGCCTCGATCAGTGACGAGGCCTATGCGGCGGCCGGCGCGGAAATCGTGGCGAGTGGCGCCGCCGCTGGCGCGGATATCGTGCTGGGTGTGCAGGGGCCGGAAGTCGATCTGCTCGGCGGGGCCAATCCCGGGGCGTGGATCGTTGCCGGTCTGGATCCTTTCGGCAAGCGCGAGCGCGTCGATGCCTATGCGGCGGGCGGGTTCGAGGCGCTGGCGATGGAGTTCATGCCGCGCATCACGCGCGCGCAGTCGATGGATATCCTCTCCTCGCAGTCGAACCTCGCCGGTTACAAGGCCGTCATCGTCGCGGCGGACCTTTATGGCCGCGCCTTCCCGATGATGATGACCGCGGCCGGCACTGTCAGCGCCGCCAAGGTCTTCGTCATGGGTGTCGGCGTTGCCGGCCTTCAGGCGATCGCCACCGCGCGCCGCCTTGGTGGGCAGGTCTCGGCAACCGACGTGCGTTCGGCGACCAAGGAGCAGATCCAGTCGCTCGGTGCCAAGCCGATCTTCGTCGAGAACGTCGCGGGGATCGAGGGCGAAGGCGCGGGTGGTTATGCCACCGAGATGAGCCCGGAATATCAGGCGGCGCAGGCCGAGCTGGTCTCCAGCCATATCGCCAAGCAGGACATCGTGATCACCACCGCGCTGATCCCGGGCCGGCCCGCGCCGCGCCTGATCACCGATGCCCAGATCGCGACGATGAAGCCCGGCTCGGTGATCTTCGACCTCGCGGTCGCATCGGGCGGCAATGTCGAAGGCTCGGTTGCCGATCAGGTCGTCGAGAAGCACGGCGTCAAGATCGTCGGCTATTCCAACACCGCGACGCATCTTGCGGCAGACGCCTCGGCACTGTTTTCGCGCAACCTGTTCAATTTCCTGTCCGCCTTCTGGGACAAGGAGCAGGGCAAGCCCGTGCTCGACGAGGAAATCGGCAATGCCATCCGCCTGACGCAAGGCGGCAAGGTCGTCAACGAACGACTGCTCGGGTGAGGGGGCTTTAGAACATGGACTTCATTTCAATCCTGAGCATCTTCGTGATGGCCTGCTTCGTGGGCTATTACGTGGTGTGGTCGGTCACTCCGGCGCTGCATACGCCGCTGATGGCGGTCACCAACGCGATTTCCTCGGTCATCGTCGTCGGCGCGCTTGTCGCCGGTGCGGCTGAAGGTTCGGTCATTTCGAAGTGGCTGGGCCTTGGCGCGGTGGTGCTGGCCTCGGTCAACATCTTCGGCGGCTTTGCCGTTACCGAGCGCATGCTCGCGATGTACAAGAAGAAGGAGAAGAAGTGATGGAGCACATCACCACTCCTCCATGGGCCATGCTCGCCTATCTGGCGGCCGGCGTCCTCTTCATCATGGCACTGCGCGGGCTTTCGAGCCCGGCAACCTCGCGCGCGGGCAACCGGTACGGCATCGTCGGCATGACCATCGCGATGGTCACCACGCTGGCGACGCACGGCCTTGCCAGCCTGCCTGAAATTGCGGGCGCGATTGCGGTTGGCGGCGGCCTCGGCTTCGTCACCGCTCGCAAGATCAAGATGACCGACATGCCGCAGCTCGTGGCGGCCTTCCACTCGCTGGTCGGTCTCGCCGCGGTGCTCGTCGGCCTTGCTGCCTACCTCAACCCGATCGCGTTCGGCATTGCCGGGCCAGACGGGGTGATCGAGGTGCAGAGCCGGATCGAGATGGGCCTCGGCATCGCCATCGGTGCGATCACCTTCTCGGGCTCGGTCATCGCGTTCCTCAAGCTCAACGGCAACATGAGCGGTGCGCCGATCATGCTGCCCGGCCGCCATGCGATCAACCTCGGCACGCTCCTCGCGATCCTTGGCCTCGTGGGCTACTTCACGCAGGATCAGGCGCCCTGGGTGATCGCGGTGATCACGGCGCTGAGCTTTGCCATCGGCTTCCTGCTGATCATCCCGATCGGCGGCGCGGACATGCCGGTGGTCGTCTCGATGCTCAATTCGTACTCGGGCTGGGCCGCCGCAGCGATGGGCTTCACGCTCCACAATACCGCGATGATCATCACCGGCGCGCTCGTGGGCTCGTCGGGTGCGATCCTTTCTTACATCATGTGCAAGGCGATGAACCGCAGCTTCATCTCGGTGATCGCGGGCGGCTTCGGCGCGGCACCGGAAGCGGGCGGCGGCGGCGCGGCCAAGGTGCAGCGTCCGTGGAAGCGCGGCTCGGCCGAAGACGCGGCGTTCCTGATGAAGGAAGCCGAGAACGTCATCATCATCCCGGGCTACGGCATGGCGGTGGCGCAGGCCCAGCACGTGCTCCGCGAGATGGGCGACCTGCTCAAGAAGGAAGGCGTCAACGTCAAGTACGCCATCCACCCGGTTGCGGGCCGTATGCCCGGCCACATGAACGTGCTGCTCGCCGAAGCGAACGTGCCCTACGATGAAGTCTTCGAGCTGGAAGACATCAACGGCGAGTTCGCGCAGGCTGACGTCGCGTTCATCATCGGCGCCAACGACGTGGTCAATCCGGCGGCGAAGACCGACAAGTCCTCGCCGATCTACGGCATGCCCGTGTTCGACGTCGACAAGGCCAAGACGGTCATGTTCATCAAGCGCTCGATGGGCGGTGTCGGCTATGCCGGTGTCGATAACGACGTGTTCTACATGGACCAGACCATGATGCTCCTCGCCGACGCCAAGAAGATGGTCGAGGACATCAACAAGGCGCTTGCCCATTGATGCACCAGCGCTGATTGATGACGCCCGGGGAACAGGAGGCGTCGCTGCAGAAACAGGGAAGCTTCGCCAGGGTGCTGTCACCCGGCGAAGTCTTCCTGCTGACGATCTCGGCGCTGTCCCCGGTGTTCTCGGTCTTCATCGGTGGCAATGTTATCCTGCATCTGGCCGGAACCGGTGCTGCCATCGGCTTCATCGCCGGCGGCCTGATCGCCGCGACCCTTGCGCTGCTGTTTGCCGAGCTTTCGGCAAATTATCCGGGTGCAGGCGGGGTCTATCCCGCGCTCAATGCGATCCTGGGCCCGCGCTGGACTTACCCGTTTGTCATCCTGCGCACCGTGATCATGTTCCCGCTGCTGGCCTTCGGAGCAGTCGGCGCGGGGCCTTACATCCGGCTGTTTCTGCCTTGGCTTTCACCTGACGCTGCGGCACTGGGTTTGCTCGTCTTTGCCGCGCTCATCGCCTCATCGCAGATCCGGCGCGGGGCCCAGGTCATCGCGATCTTTCTGGTGATCGAGATGACCGCGCTGGCGGTTCTTGCCGGCTCGGCGCTCATCCACTTCAAGGCTGGCAATATCGGCCTCGTGCTGAACCCGGTCATGGTCGCCGGGCACGAAAGCCTTGCCGCGACGCCGCCCGTAACCATGGCGCTGGCGGTGGTGACGGGCGCCCTCATGGCCGCCGGTGCCGACTGGGCGACCTTTTTTGCCGAAGACATGCATGATGCGAAGCGCCGCATGGGCCCGGTCGTCGCGTTTACCGGCTTGGTCGCCGCGCTGCTCATCGCAGTGCCAACGGTGCTCATGATCCTGGCCATGGACGACGTGCCCGCGACGCTGGGCGCCGAAGCACCCATGGCGCATTTCCTCGAACGTTCGACCGGCCCTGTCGTCAGCGCGCTGGTTTCACTTGGCGTGATCGCGGCGATCATCAACAGCGTGATCGCGATCATGATGGCGATGTCGCGGCAATTGCACGCAATGGGGCGGGACGGCGTGTTCATCGCGCCGGTCAATCGACTGCTGCGCGTGATCAACCCCCGCACCAACGCACCCACCGGTGCCTTGATCCTGCTGGTTCTTGTCGGAGGTCTTTGCACGTTCCTCGGCGAGCGCCAGCTTGTGATCCTGACCAGCGGCAATTTCTCGGAATGCCTGCTGCTCGGCCTTGCGGTGCTGGCCGGGCGCCAGGCGGGCGTGCTGAGCGATCATTTCCGCATTCCCCTCTATCCGGTTGTGCCGGCCGTGGGTTTGCTGTTCAGCGTCTCGATCATCGCCGCCGGCCTTGCCGATGCGGAAGCCGGACGGTTCTCGGTATCCTTGCTCGTTTCTGTTTTTGTCGCGGCTTTTCTCTGGCATGAATGGGCGCGCCGAACAGGCCGGGGCACCGTCCGCCTCACGGGGAGCGATCTGGAATGATTCTTCGCGCCAGTACCGCCACGCTTGCCGCCCTTGCTGTTGTTCTCGCCGGCTGCACCCCTGCAAAGCTCGCCGAGGGCCGGGTTCGCTCGGCGCTGATGGATGCCGGCCTATCGCAGCCCAACGCCGCCTGCATGGCCGAGCGGATGACCGACCGGCTCACGCTCGGCCAGCTGCGCAAGCTGCAGGCGCTGCAAAGCCCGAAGCGCTCGATTGCGGACTACGTGATGACCGTGCGCCGGGTGGGTGATCGGGAGCTGATCGAAGTGACCGTCGGTTCGGCGTTGCTGTGTGCCGCTGGTCTGGCGCCCGAGCGGAAGCCGGGCTAGGGCGCATCAATCGCCGAGCCTTGAGGTCCTTTTCGAAAATGCAGGTCAAGTCGTGACGGAGCGCGCACCATGGGCCTGCGATCCCGAACGCTCGCGAGGGCGCGAATTCACGCTTGCCGGAGAAACGGTGCGGGGCCCTCGCAGCGTGTTTCAGCGCGACCGCGACCGGATCATCCACTCGATCGCCTTCCGCCGCCTGCGCCACAAGACGCAGGTTTTCATCGCGCCCGATGGCGATCACTACCGCGTGCGCCTGACCCACAGCCTCGAAGTCGCGCAGATCGGCCGCGTCATCGCCCGCGCGCTGGGGCTCGATGAGGATCTCACAGAAGCGCTCTGCCTTGCGCACGATATCGGCCATCCGCCCTTCGGCCATGCCGGTGAGGATGCGCTGGAAGAGGCGATGGCGGGGTACGGCGGCTTCGATCACAACGCCAACACCCTGCGCGTGCTGATGCGCCTCGAAAGTCCCTATCCGCGCCATGATGGCCTCAACCTCACGTGGGAGCTGCTCGAAGGCCTCGCCAAGCACAATGGCCCGGTCTACCAGCCGACCTGGGCGCTGGCCGAGCTCGACGCCGCATTCCCGCTCGATCTGGCGCAGCATGCCTCGCTCGAAGCGCAAGTCGCCGCGATTTCCGACGACATTGCCTACGATAACCACGATATCGATGATGGCCTGCGCGCCGGGTTCCTGACGCTCGATACCCTGCTCACGCTGCCTTCGCTGGAAGCGCAGTGGCGCGATATCGAGGCACGCTTCCCCGGCGCCCCGCGAGACCGCCTGCTGCGCGAACTGGTGCGCGGGCAGATCGGCCGCATGGTCAATGACGTGATCGGCGAGACGCAGCGGCGGCTCGAGGAAAGCGGCGCCCGGACCTGCGACGAAGTGCGCGCGGCGGGTCGCACCCTGGCGGGTTTCTCGCCCGCAATGGCCGCGGAAGAGCGCACTCTGAAGGCCTTCATGTACAAATCGCTCTATCTGCACCCCGAGCAGGTCGGCACGGCCGACCGCGCCCGCGCGGTCATCGCGCGCCTCTTCGCGACCTATCGCACCGCGCCGGAAAACCTGCCCGAAAGCTGGCGAGAGAGCTTGCCGGAGACTGAACCTGCGCGCAGCCGCCATATCGCCGACTTCATGGCCGGGATGAGCGACAAGTATGCGATGGACGCCTATGCCAAGCTGTTCGGCGAGCGACCCGAAGGCCTCAGCAACGTCTGATCATCATTTGCAGCGATGGCTACCATCCCATCTGTCCCGACGGACCGAGCGGGTATCGCCGCCACAAGAGATGGAAAAATTCACCTTGCGCACCATCGGTCTTGTCCCTTTAATCGCGTGGTTAAGTCGCGGAGCTCCCCGCCGTCGGTGCGACCCCCCCCATGGGCTGAGGGAACGCACACGGCGGGAGGCCCGAAACCAGCGACAGCAGGACGAGGGTGACCAAATGCGCGAGACAGCAGGCTTCGAGACGTTCGATGCGTTCTTCCGGCACTGGGCCGAGCAAAGGCCCGATGCGGTGTCGCACGAGCAGGATGGCCGCATCACGACTTACGCGGAGCTTGACGTGTTCTCGCGCCGCTTCGCCGCCTTTCTTGCGGCGAAAGGCGTGGTGAAGGGGGACCGCGTCGCCTGGATCGGCAAGAACTGCGATCTCTACTTCCAGATGCTGCTGACGTGCGGACGCATCGGCGTGGTGATGGTGCCGATCGGGTGGCGGCTCGCCCCCGGCGAAATGGCCTATATCCTTGAGGATACGCGGGCCAAGCTGGTGTTCGCGGGCGCGGGGTTCGAGGCCGTGTCGCACGACCTCGCCGCCGCCGCGCCGCAGAAGCCCGCTGTGATCGAGGAGGGCGAGGCCCGCGCCGCGATTCCCACGTTCCCGGCCGACCCGCTTGTCGCCGCCGAACCGGAAGCGGCCTTCCTCCAGCTCTACACCTCCGGCACGACCGGCAGGCCCAAGGGTGCCGTCCTGTGCCAGCGCAATTTCATGGGCCTGCGTGCGCCGGCACTCGATGCCGGGCTGCCCTGGGCGGAATGGACGGAAGATGATGCCATTCTGGTATGCATGCCCTGCGCCCATATTGGCGGGACGGGCCTTGGCACCATGGCCTTCTGCGGCGGTGCGCGCGCGATCATCCAGGCCGAATTCACTGCCGAGGGCGCACTGACGGCGATCGGGCAGGGGATCACCCGCTTCTTCATCGTGCCCGCGGCGCTGCAGATGCTGATCCAGCATCCGCTCGCCAAATCGACCGATTTTTCCAAGCTGCGCTACGTGCTCTATGGCGCCGCCCCGATCCCGCTCGAACTGCTGCGCGAGGCGGTCACCACGATTCCCAATGCCGATTTCATGCAGATGTACGGGATGACCGAGACGACCGGCACCATCGCGGTGCTGCCGCCGTGGGATCACGATCTGGCGGGCAACGAGCGGATGCGCTCAGCGGGCAAGGCCTGCCCGGGGGTGGAAATCCGCATATGTGATGCCGCCGGAAATGAGGTGCCGCGCCGCACCGTCGGCGAGATCCAGATCCGCTCCCCCGCCAACATGCTGCATTACTGGCAGCTGCCCGAAGCGACCGCGAAGACGATGACCGCCGATGGCTGGATCTGCACCGGCGATGCCGCCTACATGGACGAGGACGGCTATGTCTTCATTCAGGACCGCATCAAGGACATGATCATTTCGGGCGGCGAGAACGTCTATCCTGCCGAGGTCGAAAGCGCGATCTATGGCCATCCGCAGGTTGCCGAAGTCGCGGTGATCGGCGTGCCCGATGCACGCTGGGGTGAGGCGGTCAAGGCTTGCGTCGTCCCGCGCGAGGGCTGCGAGGTGGACGAGGCCAGCGTCATCGCCTGGGCGCGCGAGCGGATCGCCGGGTTCAAGGTGCCCAAGTCGGTCGATGTGATCCCGGCGCTGCCGCGCAATCCTTCGGGCAAGATCCTGCGACGCAATCTGCGCGAGCCTTACTGGGAAGGCATGGACCGGCAGGTGAACTAGAGCTAGGCGGCCGGCGACCGCTCGCCGGCGCGGCTGCCGCGCACCTGCTCGCGCCAGGCGATGATCAGGCCTGCCGCGATGATCGCCGGGGCGCCGATCCATGTCTGCGCCCCGGGCACATGGGCGAAGAACAGCCAGCCCCACAGCGTCGCCCAGCCGAACTGCGAGTAATCCATCACGATCACGCTGGAAACACTGCCGTAGCGCAGGGCCGCCGTCATCAGCAGTTGGGCGGCAAGGCCGGTCGCGCCGATGCCGAGCAGCATGGCCCAGCCTGCAAGATCATGGTGCGGCACACCGATGCGCAGGAACACCAGAGCAAAGGCAGGTGTACAAAACGCCGAGAACCAGAACACCACGCTCACCGGCTCCTCTGTGCGGCCAAGATCGCGCAGCTGGATCGAGATGAGCGCGACCATGAAAGCCGCACCGATGCCGGTGGCAAGGCCAAGGAGCGGAATATGCGCGCGGTCCGGCCCCGCGATGATGACCACGCCGGCAAGGCCGAGGATGACTGCCGTCCAGCGCCACGGACCGACTTTCTCGCCCAGCAGCAAGACCGCAAGCAGCACCGCAAAAATGGGTGAGGTGAAGCCGAGTACGGTTGCTTCGGCCAGCGGAATGATCTGGACGACACCCAGCGTGAGGAACATGCCCAACCCGCCAATCAGCGCGCGGCGGGCGTGGATCCAGGGGCGTCTGGTAGCAAGGCGGCTGAGCTGACCGCGTGCTGCGAGCCAGCCGAACAGCGCAAGGCCGGGGAGGAGCTGGCGCCAGAACAGCGTTTCCGGCAGCCAGATTCCGTGTTCGCCGGTGAGCTTGACCAGCAGCAACATGACCGAGATGACCGCCATCGCCAGCAGGCGCAGGGCAAGCGCATAGATCGGACGTTGTGTGGGCGGCATGGCCCCGCCCATAAGGCAGGGGCCACGCGGATCAAGCAATTAGGTTAGAGGCAGGCTTCCAGATAGGCCTGGTCGAAGCCGAACATGCGCGCCTTTTCGAGCGTGTAGGGGCGCAGGCCCGAGGGGCGGAATTCGCCGATGATCTTGCCGTCCTCGTTCTCGTCGAGATACTCGAACTTGAACAGCTCCTGCGTCACGATCACATCGCCCTCCATCCCGATCACCTCGGTGATGTTGGTGGTGCGGCGCGAACCGTCGCGCAGGCGCTTCACCTGCACGATGAGGTCCACCGATTCCGCGATCTGGCGGCTGATGGCTTCCTTGGGGATCTTGATGTCGCCCATCAGGATCATGTTTTCCATACGGCCAAGGCATTCGCGCGGGCTGTTGGCGTGAAGCGTACACATCGAACCATCGTGACCGGTGTTCATGGCCGCCAGCAGGTCGAAGCACTCCGCGCCGCGAATTTCGCCCAGAATGATGCGGTCAGGACGCATACGCAGGGCGTTCTTCACAAGGTCGCCGATGGTGATCGCGCCCTGGCCTTCAAGGTTCGGCGGACGCGTTTCGAGCGGCAGCCAGTGCGGCTGCTGCAGGCGAAGTTCGGCGGCGTCTTCGATCGTCAGCACGCGCTCGCCCGGATCGATCATCTTCGAAAGGGCGTTGAGCATGGTCGTCTTACCCGAACCCGTACCGCCCGAGATGACGATGTTCATGCGGCAGGCGCCCGCGATCTTGAGCGCGGTGCACATCTTGTCCGACATCGAACCGAAATCGCGCAGCATGTCGAGCGTGATCGGCTTCTCGGAAAACTTACGAATCGAGATGGCGGTGCCGCGCAGGCTCAGCGGCGGCACGATGACGTTGACGCGGCTGCCGTCCTTGAGGCGGGCGTCGGCGAGCGGCGTGGTCTGGTCGACGCGGCGGCCGACCTGGTTCACGATGCGCTGGGCGATCTGGAACAAGTGGCTTTCATCGCGGAACCGGATCGGCGCAATGACCAGACGGCCCTTCTTTTCGATGTAGGTCTGCTCGGGGCCGTTGACCATGATATCGGAGATTTCAGGGTCGTTGAGCAGTTCCTCGAGCGGACCGAAACCGAGCAGTTCGTCGATCAGCACCTTTTCCAGCGCGAACTGTTCGCGCCGGTTGAGCGTGACCTTCAATTCGGCCAGCACTTCCATGATGATCGGGCGGAATTCCTCGGAAAGCTCTTCCTTGGTCAGCGTCGCCGCCGCTTCGGGATCGACGCGTTCGAGCAGGCGCGGGAGCACCTGTTCCTTGATCTTGTGAACTGAGGCTTCGAAGCCTTCCGCCTGATAGTTGGGTTCGTTGACCCCGTTGATGCGGTCGGCCAGACGCGTCATCGCATCCGACTTGTCCTTCGCGCCGTTATCAGCAGCATCCATGTTCGGCAGCGGTGGAAACTGTTCGCCCCCCATCGGCACCGGGATGGGTGCAGCCGAACCCTCGCCCGCTTTCATCGGACGTGCCACGCCGAACGACGGGCGCATGGCAGTGCTGCCCCCGCTGACTCCGGACTTGCGGCCAAATGCGCTCATGCAGATTTCCCTGTTCTCGTCACGGAAGGATTGCACCAGCAATGGTCAGCACGATCTTCCGATGCGTGGTGAATACCGCCGAAACCTTCAGGATTTCCTAAACACATCCCGATTTCGCACAGAGGCTGTTTCTGTCGTATCGGGGGATTGCCCATTCCGGCGCCCAATCGGCCGGAGAACCGGGCCTGGCCGGGTCCGCCACGGGAAGTTCAGGCCGTCCTCCCCGTTCCCGTAACGGCACAATCGCGCGTTGCTTCGGGATGAATCGTCTCACCCGGTGCCTTGTGCAAGCGGCCCGAGCTGGCTTGATCAGCGAATGGCGCTCAGCTTCCGACGAGGTGGTATTGCGCGCCGAGCGGCAGCCAGCCGAGCCAGCGCTCCAGCGGGCGCAGCACGGCGAGCGCCGGGGGGAAGAACAGGCAGAACTTGCTGCCCGTCCGCACAAAGCCGCCGGCCACCAGCCGCCGCCGCATCTCGCGCGCGCCGATCAGCACCGCATCCCGGTCGAATTCGCAGCGCGCGACGGCAAGCCGGGTGAGGGGGTTGAGCGGGTTGTGCTCGAACAGCACGAACATGCCATCGGGCCTCAGCACGCGGCGCAGTTCAGCCAGCAGCGCAACATGGTGCTCGGCCGGAATATGATGGAACACGCAGGCGGTGAAGATGCAGTCGAGGCTGGCGTCCGGCAGCGGAATCTTGAGCCCGTCATAGGCCAGGGTGCGCACATTCGGGATTGCCTGCGCGTCGACGAGATCGAGGCTGGCGCGCGAGACATCGAGTGCGATGATTTCCGCCTCGGGAAACGCTGCCTGCATGGGCACGAGCGCGTTGCCGATCCCGGCGCCGAAATCCATGATGGTCCGCGGGCTGCGGCCCTTCTCGCGCCAGAGCTGCTGGACGTATTCGATCTTGTAGCTGGCGAAATAATCCAGCGCGTCCTCCGAAACGCCCGTCGAATGGGCGTGCTGCGCGCGGTAATCTTGCGCGACCCGGTCGAACTCGGCGTCGGCCTGCAGCGGCATGGTTTCACCCATGAACTCGCTCCCTGATGCTATCGTGAAGCTGGTGCACCGCATGGCCGCGCGCGCCGCGCGACCCGTGCACTTCGTCGATGATATAGAGCGGGCGGCGCTTGGCTTCCATGTACATGCGGCCGAGATATTCGCCCATGATGCCGAGGATCATCAGCTGGGTGGAGCCAAGCACGAGGATGATCGCCAGCGTCGAGGTCCAGCCGCTGATCGCATGGCCGGTGATCCACGCGCCCAGCACGTAGGCCAGCATCAGCATCGCGCCGAGCCCGGCGCAGACACCCATCCACGAGGCGATCCGCAAGGGGGCGACCGAGAAGCTGGTGATCGCGTCGATCGCGAAGGAAATCATCTTGTGCAGCGGATACTTGGTCTCACCCGCAAAGCGCGCATCGCGGTCATAGGGCAGGGCGACCTGCTTGAAGCCGACCCAGCTGACCATGCCGCGCACGAAGCGGTAGCGCTCGGGCATGGCTTGCAGTACATTGAGCACACGGCGCGTCATCAGGCGGAAATCGCCCGTATCGCGGGGGATATCGACATCGACCATGCGGTCGAGCATGCGGTAGAATGCCGCGGCGGTGACGCGCTTGAACGCCGTCTCACCATCACGCTTGCGGCGCTGGCCGTAGACAACATCGTTGCCAGCGCGGATCAGTTCGAGCATCGGGCCGATCAGTTCGGGCGGATCCTGCAGGTCTGCGTCGAGAATGAAGATGAGTTCGCCCGCCGCCTGTGCGAGACCGGCTGTCAGCGCGAGCTGGTGCCCGTGGTTGCGCGCGAGATTGACGCAAAGCACGCGCGGATCGGCATCCGACAGCGCAACCATGCCCGCCCAGGTCGCATCGCGCGAGCCATCGTTGACAAGGACGATCTCGAAATCCTGCGCGAAGATGGGTTCGATCGCGGCCACCAGCCGCCGGTGCAGTTCCCGCAGCCCCTCGGCCTCGTTGTAGCAGGGCACGACAACGGAAAGCGCAGGGACCAGCGCAGGGGGAGGGGCTGACCCATGCAGCGCGGCCGCGGTATCCCGCCCGGGCTGATCCACCATCAATCTGTCTCCTGCAATGCGCCAGAGCTTACGCAAAGCTTGGTAAACAAGCTGTAAAGAAGCCTTAACGACCCTTTGATGCAACCCCATGGCACCGATTGTGGAACATGACCAGTATGGAGGGTTGCAGAAGGGCCTGACTCCCGCAATGAGGCGGGATGACGGAGGGGCCCTTGCGCAATCAGACAAGAGACGGACTGCTGCTGGCTCTGGGCGGGTTTGCGCTGCTTTCCACCGGCGATACGCTGGTCAAGTCGATGGCAGGGCTCTGGCCGGGTCCGGCCATTGCTGCGCTGCGCTACATCATCGGTACCATCGGCCTTGGCACGATCCTGCTCTGGCGCGAAGGCTGGGCGGGCTTTCGCATGGAGCGCCTTGGCTGGCATGCGGTGCGGGGGTTCGGCGTCGCGATTTCGGCGATATCGTTCTTCACTGCCGTGCAGATCATGCCGATTGCCGAGGCAACGGCAATCTCGTTTACGAGCCCGATGATGACAGCGCTGCTTGCCTCCGTGCTGATCGGCGAGCCGATGCGGCGTGAAACATGGGTCGCAAGCCTTGTGGCGTTTGCTGGCGTGCTTATCGTGCTAAGGCCCAATTTCGCGGTAATCGGGGTGGCCGCCATGCTGCCGGTCATTGCTGCGATAGGCATGTCGCTTCTGATTATTGGCAATCGCGCGGTGCTGGGGCGGGGTTCGGCGCTGTCGATGCAAGTGAATGTCGCGATTTTCGCCACGCTGTTCCTGCTCGGGTTCACGCTGATCGGCCATGTCAGCGGTTTTGCCGCCCTGCATGTCGGCACTCCGCCGTGGAGTGTGGTTGGAAAAAGCGCGATGATCGCGGTGACGGGCAGCACAGCTCATGCGTTGATGTACATGGCAACTTCGCGCGCTGGCGCTGCGACAGTGGCGCCGATGACCTATTTTCAGCTGATCATGGCCGGCTTTTATGGCTGGTTGCTGTTCCGCGAAACGCCTGATGCTACGGCCTTGCTGGGGGCGGCGATCATTGTCGGTGCCGGGTTCTATCTGTGGCGCGCGGGGCGGATCACCGACGAGCCGCAAGGCACCGAATAGCAATGCCTGAAGCCTGCTGGCTCTGCGACAGGCCGCTCGGGCGCAAGGTGGAATGGCACCATCCCGTGCCCAAGAGCCGGGGCGGGCGCGAGACGGTGGCGGTTCATCCGATCTGTCACCGCACGCTGCATGCGCAGTTCAGCAATGGCGAGCTGGCGCGGATCGGCGCCGATGTGGCGGCCTTGCGGGCGGATCCGGTGATTGCGAAGTTCGTTGGCTGGATCGCGAGCAAACCGCCCGACTTCCACGCACCGACAGCGCGGCGGCGTTAGAGCAGGTCGAGCAGCGGCTTGAGGCTGTCGAGCAGCACCGCCGGCCGGTCGCGCTCGGGCAGTTCGGCGCCTTTGGTCATGACGCCCGTCGCCATGCCCACTGACAGCGCGCCAACTGCGTTTGCCATGCGCATTTCGAGCGCCGGGTCATCGCCCACCACGACCATCTGCTTCGCCGCGCTGCGGGGCAGCCCCATCAGCAGCCGCGCCGTATCGAACGCGACGCGCGAGGGTTTGCCGAGAATGCGCGGACGCTTGCCGGTCATCGCCGTCAGCATGGCATTGATCGGATAGCTTGCGCCAATCGCGCGTCCAGCGGCGGTGGCGAAGAACGGGACGTTGCTGGCGGTGAGCAGCCTGGCGCCCTTCCACAAGGAATCGCAGGCGGCTTCCAGCGCCGGAAAATCGAACTCGCGGAACCAGCCGGTGTAGACCGCCTCGACGCCCTCTGCCGCCACGTCCGGTCCCACCACATCGAGCCCCGCATCATCGAGCGGCGCGCGGCAGCCCGCATTGCCCAGCACGCGCACTTTGCCCACGCCGGTGCGCTTGAGCCAGTCGGCGGTCGATGAGGAGGGCGTCAGCATCTGCCCGTCCTCAACCGCAAACCCAGCCTTGCGCAGCGACGCCGCATAAGCCGCGGGCGGCTTGGCCGTGCCATTGGTGAAGACGACATAGGGCGTGCCGCGCGCCTTCAGCGCGTCCAGCAGCCCGATGGCATGTGGGAGGGCATTGTGGCCTCCGCTCTGCGCATCGCCCAGGGCAATCGTGCCGTCCATGTCGAAGATGTAGCCGGCGGCGTCCTTCAGCCGTGCGGCATGCTCGGGGGAAATCGTCACAGGCTGGCTCCGGCGTGAAGGGCAAGGCGGAACGCACCGCGCTCGATGACAAGGTCGCGCGCGATTGGCTTTGCCGCCAGCTGGCGCAATAGCGCGATTACCGGCGCGGCCTCGGGCGTGTAGGTGGCGCGCGATGGCCCGGCGGCCAGCATCGCATCGACCTGCTCGGGCGGCATGACCGCGCGCAGCAGGAATTCCTCGTCGGGCATGGCATGGCCGAACTGGCGCCTGAGATCGCCGAGCGCGGGGAAAGTGGGCTCGTTCTCCAGTTCGCGCGCGCGGGGCCGGTCCATGATCGCCCCCAGCACGCCCTTGTCGATGGGCGAAGTCGGCTTGCCGAACTTGCCGAGGCAGTAGCGGATCACCTGATCGGAGACTTGCGCATAACGGCGATCCCCGATCACATTGAATAGCGCCTGGCTCATGACCATCTGCGGGAAGGGCGTGACCATAATCGGATAGCCGAGCTCGGCGCGGACCTGCTCGGTCTCGGCGATGACAGCGGGCAAGCGGTCGGAGAGGCCAAGTTCGGCAAGCTGGCGCGCGGTTGTCGTCATCACGCCGCCGGCGATCTGGTGGCGCAGGAAGCTTGCATCGAAGTTCTGCGGCTGTCCGAACGGCAGGTTTTCCGCAAGCGCCAGCCGGTTCCAGTAGGATGTCAGCTTCGCCAGCGCCGCGCGGTCGATCTCGACGGTATGGCCCGCTTCTTCGAGATTGGCGAGCATGCGGTTGGCCTCGGGCAGCGAAGACCCATCACCCGCCGCGCCGATGCCGACATGGATTGCCGAAATGCCCAGCCTCGCCGCCTCGAGGCTGGAGAGCATGCCCTGACCAATCGTGGTGTGGGCGTGGATCTCGAGCGGACGATTGCCGATCACAGCCTTCACCGCCGGCACCAGCGTACGCACCCGGTCGAGCGAGAGGAGGCCCGAGGGGTCCTTGATGTAGAAAAGGTCGATATCGGGGCTCTCGCCGACGGCGCGGGCGAAATCGGCATAGAACTGGTCGGTGTGGAACTCGGAGAGGGTGAAGGTGAGGGCGCACATCACTTCGGCGCTGCCTTCTTCCTTCACCAGGCGCGCCGCCTCGATCACCGCGGGCACTTCATGCATCGGATCGAGCAGCACGAAACGACCGACGCCGTTCACCTGAAGCGCGCGGTAGACGAGCCGCATGAACTCCGGGTCCGCCTGCTGCCAGGCGATGAAGCGCAGGCCGGTGGTGATGAACTGTAGCGGCGTGGTGGGCATCGCCGATGCCATGCGCCGCAGCCGTTCCCACGGATTGTTGCGGAAGTAGCGGACCGCGACGGCCATGTGGCTCGACGAGGTAAAGTCAATGGCGCGAAAGCCGCAGGCCTCGGTGAGCGCGGCGGCCTGCAGCATATGCGCAGTGTTGAGCCCGGTGGCGCCCCACAGGCTCTGGTTGCCATCGCGCATGGTCACGTCGACCAGCTTTAGCGTTGTCATGATGCGAGCCCCGTCAGGAAACCGGTGTCAACTCCGCCTGCGGCAAAGCGCGGATCGGCAGCGATGCGGGCGTGGAGCCCGGCGGTGGTCGGCACGCCTTCTATCCGGATGCTGGCAAGCGCCGACTGGAGGCGTGCGACGGCTTCCTCGCGGGTCGCGCCGTGGACAATCAGCTTGCCGAGCAGTGAATCGTAGAAAGGCGGGACTTCGCCGCCCGCCGCGATGTGAGTATCGACGCGAATGCCGCGGCCTGCGGGCCAGGCCGCGCGGGCCACGCGGCCGGGCGCGGGGCAGAAATCGGCGTCCGGGTCTTCGGCATTGATGCGCACTTCGATGGCATGGCCGACCGGGCGGACCATGGCCTGCGTGAGGGTAAGAGATTTGCCCGCCGCAACGAGCAATTGCTGCTCGACCAGATCGACCCCGGTAATTGCCTCGGTCACAGGATGCTCGACCTGAATGCGCGCATTGAGCTCGAGGAAGTAGAACGAGAAGTCGGTCGCATCGACAAGGAACTCGGCCGTTCCCGCACCGCGATAGCCGATATGCTGCGCGAGGCGGACCGCAGCATTCTCGATTCCCGCGCGAGCCTCTGCCGGCATGGCCGGGGCAGGGGCCTCCTCGACCAGCTTCTGGAACCTGCGCTGGATCGAGCAATCACGCGTGCCGAGGTGGATGGCGGCCTTGCCATCGCCGAGGAGCTGCACTTCGACATGCCGCCCCTTGGCGACGAAGCGCTCGACATAGACGGCGCTGTTGCCAAAGGCAGCCTGCGCCTCGGCCTGCGCCATATCGAGCACGGTATCGAGGTCCTCGGCGCGGTCGACCCGGCGCATGCCTTTGCCGCCGCCGCCTGCGACAGCTTTCAGCAGCAGCGGATAACCGATCTCGGCGGCGCGGGCATGGACCGCCCCGCGCGTTGCAGCTTCGCCGCCGGGGAGGACCGGCAAGCCCGCCTCAAGCGCCAGCGCGCGCGCGGCAAGCTTGTCACCCATGCCTTCGAGCGTCTTGATATCAGGGCCGACAAAGCGGATCCCCGCATCCGCCACAGCCCGTGCGAAGGCAGCATTTTCGGAAAGGAAGCCGTAGCCCGGATGCACCGCGTCGCACTTGGCCGAAACCATCGCCGCGACGACCTTGTCGATGTCGAGGTAGCTCTGCGAGGATGGCCCGGGGCCGAGCAGCACGGTCTCGTCGGCCATCAGCGCGGGTAGCGAGGCGGCATCGGCGCTGGAAACACCCAGCACGGTGGTGATCCCCATCGCCTTGGCCGTGCGGATCACTCGCAGCGCGATCTCGCCGCGATTGGCAATGAACAGTCGGCGGATCATGGTTCTGGCCTTTGCGCTCAGGCCAGCCGGATCAGGGGCTGGCCCTTGGCGACCATCGTCGCATTGGGCACGATCACTTCGGCTACCGTGCCGGCGCGCCCGGCGTGCACCGGGTTCATCAGCTTCATCGTCTCGACAATGCCGACGACCGTTTCCGGCCCGACTGCATCGCCCACCGCGACGAACGGCGGGGCACCGGGCTGCGGCGCGTGATAGAAGGTGCCGGGAAGTGGCGCAGCAATCGTATCGGGATCGGCCGCGTGCTCGGCCTCGGCGACTGCCGCTTCAGGACCGCTCCCCGCCCACTGCCATTCCTGAGTCAGGCCCGCTTCGGCCCCGTCGCCTCGTGCGAGCCGCAGGCGGAACCGCCTCGTCGAAAGGTCCAGCTCGCGATAGGGCGAGGCCTCGATGATCGCCGCGATTTCGGCGATATCCTCCGCGGTAAGGGGTAGGTCCTCGTTCATGCTCGGCCCTCATGCCCATTGGCCAGCATCTCGCGCGCGGCGGCGATGATCGCGTCGGAGAAGGCGGTCTCGTTGAAGTGGGCGTCGATTGCGGTCACCGGCACTTCTGCGGGCATCACGGCCCGCAGATACTCGGCAAAGGGCGGCGGCACGCTCGGGTCCATCAGGTGGCCGGCCGGGCTGTCGTGGTTGGAAAAGCCGTGGAGCGGGGTGAACACGCGCACCGGCCCCTTGGCGTCGCGCACATTGGCAGCGAGGTGATCGGCGAGCTTCTTGAGGTCCTCGAAGGTCGTGCGCACTGCGGTCAACTGCGGGTTGTGCTCGTGATACCGCCGTCCGGGGAACTGCACGCGCGCGACGTCGATCGGCCCGCCAATAATGAAGTCCGCATTGCCCGGCGCGAGGATCGTCGGAATGCCCTTGAGCAGCGCCGCGCGGCCCCGGTCCGGCCCGGTATCGGCGAGGCCGCCGAAGATGTGGTCAATGATCTCGGTCTGCGAAAGATCGAGCACCAGCGCGACATCCTTGCCTGCCGCAAGGCCATCGAGCGTCGGCCCGCCCGCGCCCGAGGAGTGGAACACCATGACCTCGCAGCCATCGTTTTCCAGCGCCTCGCGGATGCGCTTGACGCTCGCCTCGGTGGTGCCGAGCGTGGTGATCAGCACCAGCGGCCTTTCCGCCGCCGCCTTGGGATCATAGCCCCTGGCCATGCCGGCGACGGCGTTGGCGGCATTGCGGAACACATCGCGGCTGATCGAATTGAGCCCGGAAATGTCGGTCACCGCGTTCATCATCGCGATGTCCTGCACGCCCATATAGGGCTTGGTGAAACCGGAGGCCATCGTCGAGACGATCATGCGCGGCAGGCCATAAGGGAAGCTCTGCATGAGCGCGCCGGCGAGCGCCGAGCCCATCGAGCCGCCGACGGCGAGAATGCCGGAGATCGGATCCTTGGCGTTCCATGCGTGCGCCGCAGCGATCGAACCGCGGATCATCGCGTCCTGGCACTTGCCTTCATGGCCCAGCGCGCGGACGTCCTCGATGGTCATGCCGGCTGCTGCCGCCACGTCCTCGGGCGAAATCTCGGCCCCGCCGACGGTGCGACGTACGCTCGGATCGAGATGCACGACGCGCACGCCTGCCGCTTCCAGCACGGTGCGGACAAAGCGCGATTCCTCTTCCTTGGTATCCTGCGTCACGATGAGCATGACGCTCGGCAGCGATGTGTCGGCCATGGCTATCCCTTGTCTCCCTGCCCCAAGAGTGCGTCATCGCGGTTGACTTTGCACCACGGTATGCGAAGTGCGCGTTGCATATGGTGAAACACGCTGACGGAGCCGGTGGGCACCCGGCAGCGCAGAAAGCACCGGGAAGAGGCGATGCTGGAACGCAAGGTAAAGACAGTGCGCGCGCTTGAACGCGGGCTCGATGTGCTGATCGAAGTGCAGGCGCGCCGCGCTGCCAGCCTGCACGAACTCCATCAGGCGCTGAGGCTTCCCAAGGCGACTTTGCTGCGCATGCTGCTCACGCTCGGGCGTAAGGGGCTTATCTGGCAGCGGCTTGCCGATGGAGCCTATCTCCCGCATCTGGGCCCTGCGGCCCGCGGCACCGGCAACGCGGTCGAGCACATCGCCGAAATCGCCTCGCCCTACATGAAAGCGCTTTCCACCAAGGTGGCGTGGCCTTCGGTGCTGGGCGTCCCGCGCCTTGATCACATGGAGATTCTCGAGACCAACAGCCCGCTGTTCCGGCTCGATTCCGCCATTCTTGGTCCTGTCGGAGTGAAGCTTTCCTATATCCACACAGCCACCGGCCGTGCCTACCTCGCTGCCTGTGACGAGCAGGAGCGCGAGGCGATCATCGCACGGCTACGCCCCAAGGATGCCGCAGCGGGCAGCGAGGAAGACTTGCGCGCGATCCTCAAGGAAACCCGCGAACGCGGCTATGCCTTGCGCGAGCCGATGCACCCCTGGCCGGATCGTTCGAAGCAGCTTGTGCTGCGCGACGGGCGGCGCTCTATGGCGGTTGCGATCACGGCCAATGGCGCGCCGATTGCCACGATCAACCTGACCTGGCCGGCCAAGCGCGGGACGGATGAGGCGGTGATGCACCGCCATCTCGATGCGCTGCACCAGACAGCGCTGGCGATCGGACAGGCGGTTGCTGCGCAATCGGTCCATGCACCGATTGCGGGAAATGCCGCATGATCAGTCTTTTGCGCATCGCAGCCTGCAGCAATTGCACTATGTGAAATCAGTTTGTCTTGCTGATTAAATTGACAGCCGCCTGTGCGACTATCGCGCTCAGAACACGAGGGAGGCAAAAAGCATGCGGCAGTGGGTGATCCGGGCGGGCGCGACGTCGCTGGGCGACATGGCTCTGCGTGATGTGCCCGAGCCGCAGGCAGGCCCCGGTGAAGTTCTGGTGCGGGTGCGCGCCTGCTCGCTAAACTACCGCGACCAGATCATCCCGCTGGGCCTTTATATGGGCGGCGCCGTTGCAGTGGATACGGTCCCCTTGTCCGATGGCGCGGGTGAAGTCGTTGCAGTCGGGGCAGGGGTGACCTCGGTAAAGCCGGGCGACCGCGTCGCCGGAACTTTCTTCCAGAACTGGCTCGATGGCCCGCCGAACCCGGGCGCTGGCCCGGCACTCGGGGCGCCGCCTGCGACCGGCATGCTGCAGGACCTTGTCGTTCTGCCCGAACACGGCGTCGTGCCGCTGGCGGCAAGCCTCTCGTTCGAGGAAGCGGCCTGCCTGCCCTGCGCGGGTGTCACCGCATGGAACGCGTTGATGGAAGGGCCGCACCCGGTCCGTGCGGGCGAAAGTGTGCTGGTGCTCGGCACCGGCGGCGTTTCGCTGCTTGCGTTGCAGATCGCCAAGGCGGCCGGCGCGCAAGTGATTGCGACAAGCTCGTCCGATGAAAAGCTCGTCCGCGCCGCCGCGCTCGGCGCGGACAAGACGATCAACTACCGCGAAGTGCCGGCCTGGGGCACCGCTGCGGCTGATCTTTCCGGCGGCGGCGTTGACCATGTCGTCGAAGTCGGCGGTGCTGGCACGCTCAAGCAAAGCATCACCGCGGTCGGTTTCGGCGGCGAGATCGCGCTGATCGGCGTGCTGACCCGCGAGGGCGATACCAATCCCCATCCCCTGATGTTCAAGGGCGGCAGCATCCGCGGCATCTTCGTCGGCTCGCGCGGCATGGCGAGCCGGCTCAATGCCTTCATCGATACGCACGCCATCAAGCCGGTGATCGACCGCTCGTTCGGTATCGAACAGGCGCTGGAGGCCTATCGCTACCAGTCGTCCAGCGCGCTGTTCGGCAAGGTGGTGATTACGCTCTGACATTGGGGCCGAAAGGCCCGAACCATAATGGCCCAGCCGGACAAACGGCGGGCGCGAGGGAAGGGGTGGAGTGGGAATGGTGCAGGCTCTGGGCTTTGGACAGCGCATCGGGGGCGTGGTGCAGACCGCGTTCGTGGTGGCTGACATCCATGCCGCAATCACCCACTTCCAGCGCGACTGCGGGGCAGGGCCTTTCTTCCTGCTCGAGCACTTCCTGGGTGAGGGACAGGTCTATCGCGGCGCGCCGTCGCAGGCCGATGTCGCGATCGCGATGGGTTTTGCCGGGCACATGCAGATCGAACTGATCCAGCCGCTTGATGATCACCCGTCCGTCTACCGCGAAACCATCGAGGCGCGCGGCTACGGTTTCCACCACTTCGGCATTGCCTTCACCGATGTCGATGCGGCGCTTGCCGATTACCTTGATCGCGGCCACACCCTTGCTTTTCGCGCGCCGGTGCCCACCGGCGGCTCGGTCGCCTATCTCAAAAGCGCCGATCCCGCCGCGCCCGGTTTCCTTGAACTGATCCCCGCGACCGAGGGCATGAACACGCTGTTCACCGCGCAGTGGCAGGCCGCGCAGGATTGGGACGGCGAGACCGCGCCCGTGAGGCCGTTCCTGTGAGCGGCGCCCCGCACACGTCCAGCGTGGACGCCTCACAGCGCGCCAGCGGCGGCTATCAGGCTTGGGTTGTCGGGCTGCTCAGCCTAAACTTCGGGATCCTGTTCTTCGACCGCAACGCGCTCAATTTCCTCATGCCCTTTGTGCAGCCCGATCTGCAGCTCAGCAACACGCAGGTGGGCATGTTCAGCTCGGCGCTTTCGCTCACCTGGGCGCTGTCCGGCCTTGCGGTGGGGCGCATTTCGGACAAGCTCGGCTCGCGCAAACCCGTGGTCGTGGTCGCGACCATCGCGTTCTGCCTGTGCTCCTTCGCCTCGGGCCTTGCCTCCTCGTTCTTCATGCTGCTCGGTGCGCGCCTGCTGATGGGCGCGGCGGAGGGCGGTGTGATGCCGGTCAGCCATTCGATGATCGTCAGCGAAGTCGCACCCGAGCGGCGCGGCATGGCGATGGGCGTGGCGCAGAACCTCGGTTCGAACCTGCTCGGTTCTGGGCTTGCGCCGATTCTGCTGGTCCCGGTTGCTGCGGCTTATGGCTGGCGCGAGGGGTTCTATCTCGCCGCCGCGCCCGGCCTCCTCACCGCGCTGCTGATCTGGTTTACCTTGCGCGAACCGCCCGCCGAAGCGCACCATCTCGCGTTTGGCGAGAAGCCGACAGTACCGCTTTCCGAAGCCTTCCGCCACCGCAATGTCGTGCTCTGCGCGGTGATCTCGGTGCTGCTCGTCTCTTACCTTGTCGTCTGCTGGGCCTTCATGCCGCTCTATCTCACCAAGGAGCGCGGCTTCGCGCCCGAGACAATGGGCTGGCTGATGGCGACTCTCGGCCTTTCGGCGGGCCTCGGCAGCTTTGTCGTCCCGGCCATTTCCGATGCCATCGGGCGCCGCCCGGTGATGATCGGCTTCTCCTTTCTCGGCGTGATCCTGCCGCTCGGCGGGCTCTACTTCACCGGCTCGACCTGGGTGCTGGCGGCGATCTTCTTCTTCGGGTGGGGCCTCAATGGCCTGTTCCCGATGTTCATGGCGACGATCCCTTCGGAATCGGTCGTTCCGCGTCTCACCGCTACGCTCACCGGTGTGGTCATGGGCACCGGCGAGGTGCTGGGCGGCGTGCTCAGCCCCTTCCTTGCCGGGGCGCTGGCCGATGTCTACGGCCTCTCCGCTGCGCTGTGGCTCATGTTCGCGCTGTGCATTCTTGCCGGGTTCTGCGCGCTCGGCCTTGTCGAATCCGCCCCGCGCGTTGTCGCCCGCCGCGCGCCTCTTCCCGCCTGACCCTCACTGCCAAGGATGTGCCCGCCATGACCGCAGTGCAAAAGTTCGCCACCGATGGCATCTCACCGCCCGAACGTCTCGCGTTCTGGAACGCGCTGGTCGACAGCGTCTACAGCGGCACTTATGTGAAAAGCGCCAGCGAGGATTTCACCGGCGAGATGTGGACCTGGCAGGTCGGCGATCTGGCGATGATCCGCCCGCGCTCGACCGCCTCGTTCGTCGGCCGCGATCCGCGCTATACAGCGGACGAGCGGCTGATCCTTCATTTGCAATGCCGCGGCTCGAGCGTGCACCGCCAGAGCGGCACCGAAACCACGCTTGGTGCGGGCGATTTCATCATCGCTTCCCCGCACGAAGCCTATGCCATGGACCTTGCCGCGCACGAATTGCTGGTGGTCGAGTTTCCCCGCGCGCCCTTGGCCGAGCGGTTTCCCGGCCTTGATGATGCCTTGCGCATGCGGATGAGCGGTGCGACGCCGGGTGCACGCGTCTTCCACGATTTCCTGCTCTCGCTCTGGCGGCAGAGCCAGCAGGGGTTTGTCGATCCCGACTGGCAGGATGGGGTGAGCCAGGTGTTCTACGATCTCATTGCGCTCGCGATGCGCGGGGCGGCAAAGCCCGATGCCGCTTCGCCCGCCGCCGACAGTGCGCTGCGCCGCCGCGTTCTCGGGATCGTCGAGGCGCAGCTTGCCGATCCGGCGCTGCGCACGCTCAGCCTCGCGGCTGCCTGCGGCGCATCGGTGCGCACGATACAGAATCTGTTTGCCGGCATGGGTACGACACCCAGCGGCTATATTCTGGAGCGCCGGCTTGCCCGCGCTGCCGAGCGCCTTGGTGCAGCACCGGAGGCGAGCATAACCGAGGTGGCCTTCGAACTCGGCTTCAACGACAGCGCCTACTTTGCGCGGGCGTTTCGCCAGCGTTTTGGCGTTTCACCCCGTGAATGGCGACGGAATCAGGGCTGATTGCGCTTCAGTCCTGATGTGCCTGCGCTCCAGTCCAAGCCCATCGGTCCGAAGCCGAGTATGAATTCGAATGCGCATGTCCGACCGCCAGGGGGCGAAGCGGGCAGTGACATTTGGATAGGGAGAGCAACATGAGACTCGCATCGGTATCGCTTGCCGTGCTTGCGGCCACACTGGCCTCGCCGGCGCTGGCACAATCCGCACCGCAGGCCCAGGCTGAAGCCGCGCCCGAAGGCGGCATCGCCGAAATCGTCGTCACCGCGCAGAAGCGCTCGGAAAACGTCCAGGACGTGCCGATCTCGATCTCGGCCTTCACGGCGAGCGCGCTGCAGGAGCGTGCGGTGACCAGCGTCGCTTCGCTGTCGAACATCGCGCCCAACGTCACGCTTGATGCCGGCACGCCGTTCTCGGGCTCGTCGTCGGTGCTCTCGGCCTACATTCGCGGCATCGGCGCCAACGACTTTGCCTTCAACATCGATCCGGGCGTCGGCATCTATCTCGACGGCGTCTACCTCGCCCGCTCGGTCGGCGCGAACCAGGAACTGCCTGACGTGGAGCGCGTCGAGGTTCTCAAGGGTCCGCAGGGCACTCTCTTTGGCCGCAACACCATCGGCGGCGCGATCTCGATCGTCACCCATGATCCGGGCAACGAATTCCGCTTCCGCGGTGATGTGATGACCGGTAGCTACAAGCTGTTCTCGGCGCGCGGCACGGTTGATATGCCGCTGACGGACAGCCTGTCGTCCTCGCTCGCCTTCTCGGTCAAGACTCGTGACGGCTACCTCCACCGCCTGCCATTCCCGGGTGCGGAGAACTTTGCCTCTGATCCGATCACCAGGTTCAAGGCTGCCAGCTACAACAATATCGGGCTTGGCACCGAAGGTGGCGACAACAACTGGAACTTGCGCGGCAAGATCCGCTTCAACAACGGCGGCGCATTCCGCGCGGTGCTTTCGGGCGACTATTCGCGGGTCGATACCTCGCAGATCGCCAACAAGGTCATCTCGGTCTTCGCGCCGGTCTTTGCCGCGACTTACAACTGCGCGATTGCGGGCGTGATCGCAGCACCGGGTGACACGACCACTTGCGGAGGTGGTCCTCCCTCCTTCGCGCTGTTCGGCAATCGCGGTGGTCTTAACGGAATCAACGATTTGCCGTCGATCTTCGGCGTGAATGCCGATGCCGATCCGACCAACAACCGCCTGCCCTATGACAGCCGGTTCGTGACGAACAACATCGACACCAGCTACGCCAACGGCAACAACTACTCCAAGCTGAAGTCCGGCGGCGGCGCGCTGACGATGGAGTACGACATCGGCAATGCCACGGTGAAGTCGATCACCGCTTACCGCGAGCTCCACTGGAACACCGGTATGGACCTCGACAACTCGCCGCTGAACTTCCTCCACACCAGCTTCACCATGAACCAGAAGCAGTTCAGCCAGGAACTGCAGGTGGCCGGCAGCGCGCTGGAGAAGAAGCTCAATTACGTGTTCGGCGCCTACTACTTCACGGAATCGGGCGATCTGCACGATTACGTGACGTTCGCGGAAGGCCTGCTCCAGATCGACGGCCCGAACGACCTCAAGACGAAGAACTTCGCGTTCTACGGCCAGGTCGACTACAAGTTCACCGAGAAGTTCGGCATCACGCTGGGCGGCCGCTATACGCATGAAGACAAGGACTTCGAAGGCTTTCAGTCCGATCGCAACGGCCTGACCTACAAGATCCTCAACTTCCTCGGCGTTCCGGGCTGCGAGAACATCTCCACGATCTCGGCCGCGTGCCAGGCCGCTGGCGGGTTCCCCAATCCCGGTCAGCCGCTGCGCTATTACATCGCCGGAACGCAGAACAAGAAGTTCAACAACTTTGCACCCAAGGTCGGGCTCCAGTACCACCCGACCGACGACGTGATGGTCTATGGTAGCTGGTCGAAGGGCTACAAGACCGGTGGCTGGACCACCCGTCTGTCGAACCCGCTGCCGTTTGCTCCGGGCTTCGGGCCGGAAGAGGCGTCGACCTGGGAAATCGGCGTGAAGTCCGAACTGCTTGACCGGCACCTGCAGATCAACGCGGCGGCCTTCACCACCGACTATACCGGCATCCAGCTGAACTCGCAGAAGGGCATCTCGCCCACTGTGCAGAACACCGGTAATGCCCGCATCCGCGGCTTCGAGGTCGAAGTCGTGGCGGCGCCCGCGAAGGGCCTGACCTTCACCGGTTCGGTCGGCTACACCGATGCGAAGTACACCGTGATCTGCGGCGAGGGCGGCAATTTCCCGGCGTTCTGCGAAGGCAACAACTCGTTCGTCGCACCGACCCCGATCCAGGCCGGTGTGTTCAAGGGCGCTGCGCTGCCCAAGACGCCGAAGTTCAAGTGGAACTTCAGCCCGCGTTATGAGGCGGACCTTGGCAACCACGGCAGCCTGGTGTTCCTGGGTGACGTGACTCTCACCAGCAGCTTGTGGAACGACACCGAGCGGACATTCCTGCTGCAGCGTCCTCAGACCACCGTTGTCAATGCGAGCGTGACCTACCGTGATCCCAGCAACCACTGGGAGCTGACTGTGGGCGGCACCAACCTCACCAACGAGCGCTACCTGACCACCGGTCAGGCCCAGCTCGCCGGCGGCCAGATTTACGGCACCTACAGCCGTCCGGCCGAATGGTACGCAAGGCTCGGCGTGAAGTTCTAAAGGCCAAAATCGAGGAGGCGGGCGCTGCGAGGCGTCCGCCCCACTCACCTGAGGAGAGACAGACGTGCCTGAAACCGCGCATTCCGAATTCTGGAAAGGCATCAAGCCGGTCGAGAAGGTGTTCCGGGAGGGCGGTCTTCCCGAAGTCTACATGTCCAAGATTGCGGAAGGCGACGAACGCTACTGGGTGCCGATCAGCGAGACGGTGAGCTCCAAGCCCGTCTGGATCAGCCCGACCAAGAACATGTGGGCCGATGTGCTCATGTCGAAGTCGGCGGGCCTGGTGAACCGCCACTACCACCCGCATCCGATCTGGGCCTACACGATCAGCGGCAAGTGGGCCTATCTCGAGCACGAATGGACCGCGACCGCTGGCGACTTCATCTACGAAACGCCGGGCGAGAGCCACACGCTCGTCTGCTACGAACACGAAGACCCGATGAAGGTGTTCTTCGTTGTCTCCGGCCCGCTCATGTGGCTGGACGATGATGGCAACACCACCGGGCATTTCGATGTGTTTGACTACATCAAGAATGCGCGCGAGCATTACGACCGGGTCGGCATCGGCGCCGATTACGTCGATACGCTGATCCGCTGAAAGGAGCGCTTCTCATGAACGCGATGACTGCACCGCCTTCGAGCAAGAAGGAAATCGTCGATGTCGGTTTTGCCCACCGCGACCTCGTCGCGCGGCTGAGCCCGGGCGGTCGCTATATCGACGCCCAGACCGACGTCGACAGCCCCTGGGTGCCCTTCGGCGACAACGCGGCGATCAAGCACCTCGCCTTCGATGTACGGCAGGGCATCTTCTCCAACATCCTGTGGGTCAAGAGCCCCGGCACGATCGGCACGCACCTCCATCGCGGCACGATCGTAATGGTCTGCCTCGAAGGCAGCGTGCGCTATCTCGAATACGACTGGGTTGCATCGCCTGGCGGGCTGATCCTCGAAGTGCCTGGCGAAAGCCACACCCTCGTCACCGAGCACCCCGAAGGCGTGAAGCTGTTCGGGTGGATGCAGGGCCCGATCGAGTTCTTCGACGAGAACGGCAAGTACGTCGATACCTCGGACGTCTGGTGGTTCATCAACCACTACGAGACCTATTGCCGGGAAAACGACATTCCCATCAATCCCAAGCTCTATCTCTGAGAGGTCAGGCACAATGGCCACAATGACCGCGCCGCCTTCAGGCGCCTACAAGATCGTCGACGTTCCCGAGCTTTACGGCGCCCTGATCAAGTCCAAGGGCGTCGAAGGCACTTACGTCGGCGCTTCGGAAGCCGAGAGCCCGTGGGTGCCCTTCGGCGACAACGCCGCGATCCGGCACCTGGCGTTCGACGTGCGCGACAACGTCTACGTCAACATCCTGTGGATCAAGGGCCCGGGTGTCATCGGCACGCACAAGCACCGCGGGCGGGTCTGGGCGATCGGGCTCGAAGGCTCGTTCCGCTATCTGGAGTACGACTGGGTCTGCAAGCCGGGCGAGTTCATCACCGAAACGCCGGGCACCGCCCACACGCTTGTCACCGATGATCCAAACGGGATGAAGGCGCTGTTCCACATGCAGGGCGCCAACGAGTTCTTCGACGAGCACGGCAACCACGTCGAAACGCTCGATGTCTGGTGGTTCATGAACCACTACGAGACCTATTGCAGGGAGCACAACATCCCGATCAACAAGCAGCTCTATCTCTGAGGAGGGGCCGGCATGAACGCTGCTGGGGTCCCCAAACTCGGTCCTGAGCCACAGGGCACGTACTTGCGCAACACGTGGTATGTTGCAGGCTGGGCCTCAGATCTGGGCGAAGCTCCGCAGCAGCGGGTTTTCCTTGAGGAACCCGTCGCGCTGTTCCGCGACGGGGAGGGCAAGGCCAATGCCGTCACCGGGCGCTGCCCGCATCGCTGGGCGCCGCTGGGGAAGGGCAAGGTGGTGGAAGGCGCGCTCATGTGCCCCTACCACGGCCTGCGCTTCGACGGCACCGGGGCATGCGTCCACAACCCGCATCCCGGCGGCCAGCTCCCGGAAAACCGGCTGCACGTCTATCCGCTTGTCGAACGCCATGCCTTGCTGTGGATATGGATGGGCGATGCCGCACAGGCCGATCCCGCGCTGATCCCCGATTTCAGCTGGCTGTCTGATCCCAAGTGGGAAGCCGTGCGCGGCGCGACCGTCGCCGAGGGGCACTACGAGCTCTACAGCGACAATATCCTCGATCTCAGCCACGCCAACTTCGTCCACCCTGCACTGGTTGCCGCCGCCTTCACCGAGGGCGAGCGAAAGTTCTGGCAGGACGGCGAAACGGTGCACTCGGAATACATCCGCCTCGACGACACTCTCTCCGACGGCATCGGCGGGATGCTCGGGCGGGTCGGGGTGAAGCAGGATTTCTATGGCTGGGTCGTCTGGCACGCCCCCGCCGTGCTCTATTTCGACTTCCGTGCCGGGCCTCCGGGAACCTCGCGCGAGGATTGCACTTTGCTGCCCTCGCTCCACGCCTTCACGCCGGAAACGCCGGACACCACCCACTACTTCTGGGCCACCGCACGCGATTTCGCGCTGGGCGATGCGGAGTTCAGCGCCGGCATGCGCGGCGCGCTCGAATTCGCGTTCGAGCAGGAAGACATGCCGCTCATCCGCGACAGCCACCGCCTGATGCGCGGCGCTGACTTCTGGGAGCTGCGGCCCGTCATCCTGAACGGCGACGGCGGCGGCGTGCGCGCGCGCCGCATGCTGCAACGCCTGATTGATCGAGAACGACAACCGCAAGCCGCTGAATAAGGCCGCTGCGGAAGGAGAGGACAACAACGACAATGGCAATTCTGGACCGCTTTGACATCAAGGGCCGCAGTGCTCTGGTCACCGGCGCGGCCTCGGGCATCGGCCTCGCCTATGCCGAGGCGATGGCGGAAGCCGGGGCTGCCGTCACGCTTACCGATATCGACGGCGAAGGCGCCGAAAGGGAAGCCGCCCGTCTGCGCGAGGCGGGGCATGAAGCCCGCGCCGGCCGCCTTGATGTCTCCGATTTCGATGCCGTCGCCGCCGCATTCGACGCCCACGCCAAGGCCTATGGCGGGCTCGACATCGCCTTCGCGAATGCCGGCATCGATACCGGGGCGGGCTTCTGGAACCCGGGCGGCCACCGCAATCCCGATGGCCAGGTCGATACCTACGACCCGAAGCGCTGGGACAAGTCGATTTCGGTCAATCTCTCGGGCGTGTTCTACACCGTGAGCAACGCCGTGCGCGTGATGAAGCAGCCCGGCCGCGCCAATGGCCGCAGCGGCGGCTCGATCATCTGCACCGCTTCCAACGCAGGCCTCGTCACAGAACCCATCGTCGGCCTGCCCTACATGCCGGCCAAGGCGGGCGTGCTACACATGGTCCGCGCGCTTGGGCTCGAACTCGCCGAGTTCCGCATCCGCATCAATGCCATCGCGCCCGGGCCCTTCGTTACCAATATCGGCGGCGGATGGCTCAAGAAGGACCCTGTCGCGCGCAAGGCGTGGGATGCCATCGTGCCGCTCGGCGCGGTGGCGGAGACGGACCAACTCAAACCGCTGGCCTTGCTGCTGGCGTCGGATGCTTCCGATTACATGACCGGAAGCCATGTCGTGATCGATGGAGGCATGATGCTGGGGAAATTCCAATGAAGCGGGCCGCTCTTCTAGCCGCGGGCCTCGCGCTCGCCGGAACCGCGCAGGCGGCGCAGAAGCTGGGCGAAGTGCAGGCGCAGCGCAGCCCGGAACAGGTCTATTCGGCCGTCTGCGGCTATTGCCACGGCAAGAATGTCGGCCCGGTGATCCGCGGGCGCGCCCTTCCTGCCGAGGCGGTCGAGTATCAGGTCCGCCATGGCCTCAATGCGATGCCCGCCTTCCGTCCGACCGAAATCACCCCCGCCGAGCTGAAGGCGCTCGCTGTCTGGGTCCAGAACAGCGCTGCCGATCCCAAGGAGCATGGCCAATGACCGTCAGTCTCGACCGACGCTCGCTTCTCGGCGCAGGCGCCGCTTCGGCCGCCGCTGTGGGCCTCGGCACCGGTGCAAAGGCGAAGGCCGTCCTCGCGCCCGGCGTGAAGAAGGCCGACTTCAAGGGCGCCGTCGCCGCCATGCGCAAGGTCGTCGGCGATGAATGGGTCTTCGCCGATCCTGAAGCGGTTGCGCCGTGGAAGAAGTCCTACACGCCCGATCCTTACGGCAAGCACGTGCCCGTCGGCGCGGTCTGCCCCGAGAACGTCGAGCAGGTGCAGGCCATCGTGAAGATCGCCAACCAGTTCCGCCAGCCGATCTGGCCGGTCTCCACCGGCAAGAACATGGGCTATGGCCAGACGACCACCGCGATGCCGGGGCAGATGATCCTCGACCTCAAGCGCATGAACCGCATCATCTCGGTCGATCCCGAGCTCTGCACCGCGCTGGTCGAGCCCGGCGTCACCTACCGCCAGCTCAAGGACTATCTGGTCGAAAACAACCTGCCGCTGTGGATCGACGTACCCACCGTGGGCCCGGTGGTCGGCCCGGTCGGCAATACGCTCGATCGCGGTGTCGGCTATACGCCCTATGGCGAGCACTTTATGGTCCAGTGCGGCATGGAAGTCGTCCTTGCGGATGGCGAGATCCTGCGCACCGGCATGGGCTCGACGCGCAATCCGTCCGCCTGGCAGGCGTTCAAGTGGGGCTACGGGCCTTATCTCGATGGCCTGTTCACCCAGTCGAACTTCGGCGTGGTCACCAAGATGGGCATGTGGCTGATGCCCGCGCCGCCGGTCTACAAGCCCTTCGTCATCCGCCACAGGAAGATGGAGGACGTCGCCCGGATCGTCGAGGCGATGCGTCCGCTGCGCATTGCCAACATTGTCCCCAATGTCGTCCTGATGATGGGCGGTGCCTATCAGCTCGCCATGTTCAAGCGCCGCGGCGAGGTGTGGGACGGCGCAGGCCCGATCACGGATGAAGCAGTCTCCAAGGCAGCCACAGCCAACAACCTCGGCATGTGGAACACCTATATCGCGCTCTACGGCACGGAAGGGATGATCGCCGAAAGCGAGAAGATCATCCGCGCCGCCTTCGCCGCCATCGACGGAGAAGTCCTCACCGAAGCCGAAATGGGCGACAACCCGTGGTTCCACCACCACGCAACCCTCATGCAGGGCGGCCTCAATCTGGACGAGATCGGCCTCGCGCGCTGGCGCGGAAATGGCGGCGGCCTTGCATGGTTCGCCCCCGTCGCGCCCGCCAAGGGCAGCGAGACGCAAGGGCAGGTCGAGCTCGCCAAGCAGATCCTGGGCAAGCACGGGTTCGACTACACCGCCGCTTTCGCCATCGGCAGCCGCGAACTCCACCACATCATCGCGCTGCTCTACGACAAGTCCGATCCGGCGGAGGAAAAGCGCGCTGACGATTGTTACCGCGAACTCGTCACCGGCTTCGGTGAACGGGGCTGGGCCAGCTACCGCACCGGCGTCCACGCGATGGACCTTGTTGCGCAGCAATTCGGCGCCGTGAACCGCGCGTTCAACGCAAAGCTCAAGGACGCGCTCGACCCCAACCATATCCTCGCCCCCGGCAAATCAGGAATTGCATGATGATCAGGAAAACCCTTCTGGCGCTTGCCGCCGCGCTTCTCGCCACCACCGCCCACGCGCAGGAAAAGCCACTCACCGTCGAAACCTTGCGCACCAGCGGCGGCTCGCTGTTCGCCAATATCGCGCTGATCAAGGGCGAGAAGGACGCGGTCCTTGTCGACGCGCCGTTCACCCGCGCCGATGCTCACCGCGTCGTCGCCATGGTGCTCGATAGCGGCAAGCGCCTCACGACCATCTTCGTGACGCACGATCATCCCGATCATTTCTTCGCGATGGAAGTGCTGCAGGATGCGTTTCCCGATGCGAAAATCGTCGCGCACCCGGTGGTCGCTGCCGACATCTGGCGCTCGCTCCCGTTCAAGGTGAAGCGCTGGTATCCGGTGCTCGGCGTCAATTCGCCACGCCATCCCACCGCGCCCGCCGCGATGGAAGGCGACACGATCATGCTCGAGGGCAAGGAGCTCAAGGTCCTCGGCCCGGTGCAGGGCGACCATGTCCATGCCACCGCGCTCTGGGCACCCTCGATCAAGGCGCTCTTCCCCGGCGATCTCGTCTACAACCAGATGTTCCTGTGGATGGGCGAGCACGATGCTGCGGCCATCGCCGCGTGGGGCAAGGCGAATGACGGCTTTATCGCGCTGAAGCCCGAGATCGTCGTTGCGGGGCACAACAAGCCGGGCCTGCCCGACGATGCCTCCGGCCTCGAATTCACCCGGCGCTACATTGCCGAGTGGCCCAAGCTGGTGGCCGCCTCGAAGAACAGTGCCGAGCTCAGCGACAAGGTGAAGAAGGCCTTTCCGGACGCGGTCGACGTGCTCGGCGATTTCCTCCTCGGCAATTCCTCGCGCGTCGCCAAGGGGGAGCAGGCCGCATGGACCGAATGACTTTTGCGGATAAGGCCGTCCTCGTCACCGGCGGCGCCACCGGCATCGGCCGCGCAGCCTGTGTGGCGTTTGCTGGGGCGGGCGCGAAAGTGATCATCGGCGATATTGACCCACGCGCCGAAGAAACAGTCGCGATCATCAAGCAGGCTGGCGGGGAGGCTTCCTTCCAGCACGCCAACGTCACCGATGCCGCGGCAATGGACGCGCTCGTCGCAGCCTGCATCCAGCGCTACGGCCGGATGGACGCCGCCTTCAACAACGCCGGCGTCCTTCCGCCGCAGCGCCCCATCCATGAAGTGACGCCCGAGGAAATGAACCTCGCGATCGACGTCGACTTCAAGGGCGTGTTCTTCGCGATGCAGGCGGAAATCCGCCATTTCCTCAAAGTAGGCGGCGGGGCTATCGTCAACACCGCGTCCGTCGGTGCGCTGATCGCGGACCCCAACATGAGCGTCTACTGCGCGATGAAGCACGCCGTTTCCGGCCTCACCAAGGCGGCGGCAGTCGAGTATGCGCAGCAAAACATCCGCGTGAATGCCATCGCACCGGGCTTCGTGGTCACGCCCATGACGCAGCACTGGGCGGACGATCCGAATTTCCGTGCCGCCTTCTTCGCCGGCAATGTCAGCGGCCGCGCTGCGCAGCCCGAAGAGATTGCGGGCACCGTGCTGCACCTCTGCTCCGAAGCGGCCAGCTTCATCAATGGCGCCACCATCGCCATCGATGGCGGCCAGACAGCGCACTGAGGAGCAAAGTCCATGCGCGCCGCCGTCATGCAGGGCCTGCACAAGCCGCTCGCGGTTGAAACCGTGCCTGACCCGGTGCCCGGCGCGGGCGAAGTGGTGATACAGGTCGGCCGCTGCGGCATTTGCGGCTCGGACCTCCACATGACCGAGGACCCGGCTTACGGCCAGGGCGCGGGCTCGATCCTGGGGCACGAGTTTGCGGGCGAAGTCATCGAGCTTGGCAAGGGCGTCGAGGGCCTCGCCAAGGGCGATCTCGTCGCTGTCAGCCCGCTCAAGAGCTGCGGCGCCTGCCCGGCCTGCCTCGCCGGCAATGTCTCGTGGTGCGACAAGTTCGGGCTGCAAGGCGGCGGCTATGCCGAATATGCGCTCACGCATCCGAACCAATGCGTGAAGCTGCCGAAATCCGCCAGCCTCGCCGATGGCGCGATCATCGAACCGCTCGCGGTCGCGCTCCACGGTGTGGCGATGGCCGGCATGCGCATCGGCGACAAGGTGCTGATCCTCGGCGCGGGGCCGATCGGCCTTGCCACCGCCTTCTGGGCCCGCCGCATGGGGGCAGGGCGCGTTGTCGTGCAGGATGTCGCCACCTGGCAGCAGGACCGCGCGCTTGCTATGGGCGCGCATGATTTCATTGCGGACCGCACCGATCCCGTCGGCGCCTCCGAACGCGCCTTGGGCGGAAAAGCCGACATTGTATTCGAATGCGTGGGTGTCCCCGGCCTCATTGCACAAGGCGTCGAGCAGGTCCGCGCACGCGGCACTATTGTGCTGCTGGGCCTGTGCACCATGCCCGATACCTTCAACAGCTTCGCCATGCTCTCGAAGGAAGTGCGCCTCGTCACCTCGGCTTTCTTCACCACGCACGAGTACCAGGCCGCACTCGATGCGCTGGACCGGGGTGCAGCCGAACCGCGCCTCCTCGTCACCGAAACCATCCCGCTTGGCAGCACACCCACCGTGTTCGAAGCGCTCCGCCGCCGCACCGAGCAGTGCAAGGTGCTGATCGCGCCGGGCACCTGAGCAAGAGACAAAAGGAGAGGCCGATGAACATCGCGACGACCCTGCCGAGCAACGCCATCGAACGCGCGGTATTCGAATGCATGAACCCCACCGAGGCGCTGTATGGCGCCACGACGAACCCGCTGCACAAGGCGATCCTGCTCAACTTCTGGCGCCACGTGCACCTCGAAGGCGCGGGTCTCTATGACGATATCACCGCCAGCGACATGATGGTCGATCATCCGGTCTACCGGGTCACATGGGGCGCCAACCCTGCGGTGATCGAGGGCAAGGAAGGCGTGAAAGGCTTCTACAACAGCGTCGGGCAGGCCGTGCTCTGGCACTCCGACGACCGCCTCGCAGTGAACGACTGGGGGATCTGCGACGAGATCACCTTCCACCAGCTCGCCAAGGGCGCAGACCTTGCCGCCATGGGCTATGACGCGCCCAAGGCCGATGCGCTCTACCACGTCTCGAGCCGTCAGGCCTTTGTCTGGCCCTATGACGACAAGGCCCGCCTTGCCGGCGAACATCTCTACGAGGATCCGACCAGCGTGCGGATTGAGGAAGTTCCGGCGGATGAGGCGACGACGCCGGCCGCCATTCAGGCCATCCACAAGGCCAAGCTCACCGAACTCGAAGCCCGCTTCGGGCCGCGCTACTGGGTCTGGCAGGGCTGAGGGGAGGGCCATGCGCAGTTTCCACGAGAAGCGGGTCTTCGTCACCGGCGGCGCCAGCGGCATCGGGCTCGGCATCGTCAAGGCGCTGGCGAAACGCGGCGCCTTTGTCGTCATCGCCGACCTGAGGCCCGACCACATCGACCGCGCGCTCGTGGAAATCCGCGAGGCCGGTTTTGCCAGCAGCGTCGCCGCCCTCACGCTCGACGTGACCGACCGCGCCGCGTTCGCCGCCGTCGCGGAGCGCATGGATATCGAACTCGGCGGGATCGACATTCTCGTCAACAACGCCGGCGTCGGTGTCGAAGGACCGGTGCTCGAGGCAGGCTATTCCGATTGGGATTACGGGCTCGGCGTCAATCTCGGCGGCGTGATCAACGGCCTCCAGAGCTTCCTCCCGCGCATGATCGCGCACGGGCGCGGCGGGCATGTCGTCAACGTCTCCTCGCTGGCCGCAGCCGTGCGGATGCCGGCCAATTTCGCGATCTATGCGGCGGGCAAGGCCGCGGTGCTGAACTTGTCGGAAAACATGCGCGAGGAACTGGCGGGGAATGGCATCGGCATGTCCGTTCTGTGCCCCGCCTTCGTGCGCTCCAACATCCACGAAGCCGCGCTAAACCGCCCCGCCCATTTGCGCGAAGGCAGCGGTTTCCGGCAGAGCGAGGCGACATTGCTGGAGCGCCCGCCGGGCAACGACTGGATGGATCCCGAAACGGTGGGTGAGATTGTCACCGAAGGCATTCTCGCAAACCGGCTCTACATAGTCACCCACGGCGAATTCCGCGAGAAGATGCGCGAGCGCAATGATGCCTTGATGGACGCCGTGCCCGAGGCGGCCTTCCAGTATTAGGCCTGCTCTTCGCGCACGCGCAGCATGGCGAGCGCGGCGGCGGCCATGACAACGGCGCCCACCAGCATCGTCCACTTGGGCTCGGTCGGGAAGAAGCTGCGGATCACCCCGCCCATGATCGTCGCGACCATCAGCTGCGGCACGACAATGAAGATGTTGAACACGCCGATGTAGATGCCGAACTTGTGTGGCGGCAGCACGCGGGTCAGGATCACGTAGGGCATCGCGAGGATCGAGGCCCAGGCCACGCCGACAAGGACCATCGGCAGCAGCAGCAGCCACGGGTCGCGCAGCACAAGCAGCATCAGGAGGCCGCCGCCGCCGCCAAGCAGGCACAGCGCATGCGTGCGCGCATTGCCGATGCGCTTTGCCAGCACGGGGAGAAGGAACGCGGCGAGCGCTGCGACACCATTGTAGAACGCGAACATCACGCCGACCCAGTCCGCGCCCGCATTATAGGCCGCGCCGGTGGTGTCGTTCGCTCCGAAGGCGTACTTGGTGACGACCGGGGTCGCGTAGATCCACAGGATGAACAGTCCGGTCCAGGTGAAGAACTGCGCCACCGCCAGTTGCCGCATCTGCGCAGGCATCTGTGCAAGGTCGCTCATGATCTCCGCCAGCGCGCCCTTGGCTTTTGTCGCGCGCAGCACGATCTGCGCCGTGCCGAAGGCGACCAGCCCGCCGCCAAGCACATAGAGCTGCTTGTCGAGATCCAGCTCGCGCACAATCGTAAGCAGACCCGCGCCGATCAGCAGCCACATCGGCCCGCGCGGCGAATAGACCAGCGCCTGCCCAGGCTGCGCAGTGTGGACATGTTCGCCGTTGAACGCTGCCATTTCCTCGGGACTGTATTCGCGCACGCTGAAGGCGGTCCACGCCACCGCCAGCACCATCGCGGCAGCGCCGATGATGAAGCTGAGCCGCACGGAATCGGGGATGACGCCTTCAGGCGCCGTGTTCGCAATGCCGAAGTGCGTGAAAACCGCCGGCAGCAGGCTGCCGATCACCGCGCCCGCGCCGATGAACCAGGTCTGCAGCGCAAAACCTTGCGCGCGCTGGTCATCGGGCGTCATGTCGCCCACGAAGGCGCGGAACGGCTCCATCGCGATATTGAGCGAGGCATCGAGCAGCCACAGGAATGCGGCGGCCAGCAGCAGCACGCCCGCCTGCGGCAGGCCCAGTAGTGCCAGTGCCGAAAGCACCGCGCCCGCCACGAAGTAGGGCCGCCGCCGCCCGAACCGGCCCCAGGTGCGGTCCGAATAATGCCCGATCAGCGGCTGCACGATCAGCCCCGTCACCGGTCCGGCGATCCACAGGAAGGCAAGTTCGTCGACGCTGCTGCCGAGCGACTGGAAAATGCGGCTGATGTTGGCGTTCTGCAGCCCGAAGGCGAGCTGTATGCCGAAGAAGCCGAAGCTCACGTTCCACAGCCCCCAGAAGGTCTGTTGCGGTTTCTGGCGAGTGGTCACGCGGTTCGGCTCCCCCGATGCGCCCGGATTACCGGGGCATCTGCTTTGTTATCTCTGCCTTGTCCCTAGGCGAGCATGACCCTCTGGGCAGCAATGCATACGAATGTCATCCATATGCCTGCATTGATATGCAGCGCAGGATTATCCGCCGGTGCTGCCGCGCACGACGAGGCGGGTGGGCAGGAAGGGCGAGGGCGGCGGCTTGTCCTCGACTTGCGCCATGACCGTCTCGACCAGCGCCACACCGGCGTGGCGCATGTCCTGCATCACGGTGGTGAGCGGGGGCGACGTGAGGCTCGCCGCCGGAATATCGTCGAAACCGACCACCGCGACATCGCCGGGAACGCTGAGCCCTGCCTCGGCCAGCGCGCGCATCGCGCCGATGGCGATCAGGTCGCTGGCGGCAAAGACTGCATCGAACGGCTTGCCACTGGCGAGCAGCTTGCGCGCGGCCTGGTAGCCCAGTTCCTCCGAGGAAATGGCCGGTACGACAAGGTCCGGATCATGCGTCAGCCCCGCCGTTTCCACCGCGCGCAAAAGGCCTTCATAGCGGTTCTTGAACTCGGGATAATGGCTGTCCGCCTGCCCCAGAAACGCGATTTTCCGCCGCCCGCGCGCCAGCAGATGCTCACCCGCGAGCCGCCCCGCACCGAAATTGTCGGATCCGACCGTAGCGCCAATGGTGTCGGGCTCCACCGCGCCCCAGCGCACGAAATGCGCGCCGCTGCGCACCAATTGGCGCAGCCGGCTTTCGTAGAGCGTGTAATCGCCGTAGCCGAGCAGGATCAGCCCATCGGCCCGGTGGCTATCCTGATACCGCTTGTGCCAGTCATCATCGAGCCGCTGGAACGAAATGAGCAGATCAAGCCCTCGCGCCGCGCAGTGCCGCGTGATCGAGCCGAGCATTGCCAGAAAGAAGGGATTGATGCCGGATTCGTCAGGGGTCGGATCCTCAAAAAACAGCAGCGCCAGCGTGTTCGAGCGCTGCGAGCGCAGCGAGGATGCGTTCTTGTCGACCGTATAGCCCAGCTGCCTAGCAATCGCCTCGATCTTCTGCCGCGTGGCGAGGCTGACCGACTTGCTGCCGCGCAGCGCCCGGCTCACCGTCGGCTGCGAAACCCCCGCCAGATAGGCGATGTCGAAACTGGTCGGCTTGTTGGAAGGCCTGCGGCCCATCGCGTGCAACCTCCTCCACGCCGCCGCGGTTTTCCCCGCATGGTCGGCAGGTTGGTAGCTTACGCATGGAAATGCATGGATGCAATTGCCCCCTAGGACTCAGTGCCTTCGGCGAGTCCGGCAGGTCTGAAGCGTGGCGATTTGGCCTCATGGAGTGCGCTAACCCCGCGGAATCCCGATGGTATACGTATGCCATATTCGTGTCCGAGCAGGCCGGTTCTACCCAACACCTCGTACTGAATGCGAAAAAATCGCGTTCCGACAACGTAGAGGCCACGATCTGGCCGCATGGGGGAGATCTGATTTCCATGGCTAAGCACACCCTTTTTACGCTCGGCAGTTCGGCCATCGCGCTGACCGCTGCCGCTCTTGCTGCCGCGCCTGCTTTTGCGCAGACGACCGCCTCGCCGGCGCCTGAGGCCGACGCCAACGCCAACGCGATGGTCGATGAGACTCCGATGGTCGTCACTGGCTACCGCGGCTCGCTCAACGCTGCGGCCTCGATCAAGCGCGTCGCGCCGACCATCGTCGAGGCGCTTTCGTCCGAAGACATCGGCAAGCTGCCCGACGTGTCGATCGCGGACTCGCTGGCCCGTCTGCCCGGCGTCACCTCGCAGCGCCTCGAAGGCCGCGACCAGCGCCTCTCGATCCGCGGCCTTGGTCCCGACTTCGGCACCACCCTGCTGAACGGCCGCGAGCAGGTCACCGTCGGTGACAACCGCGGCGTCGAATACGACCAGTATCCGGCCGAATTCTTCAAGAACGTCGTTGTCTACAAGGCCCCGACGCCGTCACTGGTTGCCGCCGGTATCGCCGGCACGGTCGACCTGCGCATGCTTCGTCCGCTCTCGCAGAAGGACCGCATCGTCGCACTGCAGCTGCGCGGCCAGCTCAACGGGCAGAACAAGCTGAACCCCGACGGCACCCGCTATGGCTACCGCGCCACTGCGGCATACGTGGACAAGTTTGCCAACGACACCTTCGGCATCGCGATCGGTCTTTCGGCAACAAGCGCGCCGACCCAGATCGAGCGCTACAATGCCTGGGGCTTCCCGCGACAGAACCAGACCGGCGCGCAGATCCCGGTCCGGACCAGCGACAGCGATCTCATCCTCGGCGGTGCCAAGCCCTACGTGCAGTCGAACAAGCTGGAGCGTTACGGCGCGATCGTCACGCTGGAATATCAACCGAGCGACAACTTCCATTCGACGCTCGATGTGCTCTATTCGAAGTTCAAGGAAACCCAGCTCCTGCGCGGCATCGAGTTCCCGCTGGCGTGGGGTGACGGCGGCACCGTCGCGACCAATCTCCAGGCCAGCAACGGCCTTGTGACCAGCGCGACTTTCTCGGGCGTTCATGCCGTCCAGCGCAACGACCGCAACTTCCGCGATGCCGACAACTTCTCGGTGGGCTGGAACAACCAGATCAAGCTCAGCGACAAGATAAATCTCAACCTCGATGCGGCGTACAGCCTGGCCAAGCGCACCGACGATCTTCTCGAGACCTACACCGGCACCGGCTACGGCCTGAGCGGTGCAAGTGACACGGTCAACGTCTCGGCCAACCCGAACGGCACGTTCCGCATCGTGCCGACCTTGAACTATGCAGACAGCACACTGTTCGGCCTGACCGACCCGCGTGGCTGGGGCTACAACGGCACCCGCGCCGTCGTGCAGGCGGGCTTCCTCAACCGTCCGAAGTTCAAGGACGACCTCATCTCGCTGCGCGCCGACCTCGATGGTTCGATCGAAGGAGCTGGTCCGATCGCCGGTTGGCAGGTCGGCGGCAACTTCAGCCGCCGCAAGAAGGTCTCGGCATTCACCTCGTTCTTCCTGTGCCCCGATGGCGCCGGCAGCAACTGTTCGGTGGATAGCGGCACCCCGCAGTTCGCGCCGATCCCGCGGGAAGCCATCATCGGTACCGTGCCGCTTGCTTACCTCGGCGTGCCACAGATGCTGGCGCTCAACCCGCTCTATCTCGTCAACAATTCGCTGGCGTCGGTCTTCGACAACCGTCCGGAATCGCTGGTCCGTGACAACACCATTACCGAGAAGGTCTGGACCGCCTATGGCATGATTAAGCTGGACGGTGATGTCGGCGGAAAGAAGCTGACCGGGTCGGTCGGTGTTCAGGCCGTCTATACCGACCAGAGCTCGCGGGGCTCGATCTCGCGCTTCGACTCGGCTACCGGAAATGTGCTTGTGGTTCCGGCCGTTGGCGGCGCCAAGTTCTGGCGGGTGCTGCCCAGCGCGAACTTTGCGCTCGAGGTGGCCGATGCCACCTACGTCAAGCTGGCGGGGTCGCTCAGCATGGTCCGCCCGCGCCTTGATCAGGAGCGCGTGAACCAGGAACTGTCCTTCAACTTCCAGAACATCACGGCGAACGATCCGCTGCGGCCGTTCTTCCAGTCGCGGGGTGGCAACGCGGAGCTGCGTCCCTACCGCTCGGCCAACGTTGACCTGTCGATCGAGCACTATTTCCCCAAGGGCGGGTACGTTTCGGTCGCGGGCTACTACAAGCGCTTGACCGACTTCGTGAATCCGCAGCGGAACCTGCCGTTCGACTTTGCCATCGTCGCGGCTGCGCTGCCACCGGAGATCCGCAACCAGCTGGCCACCACGCAGGGTGTCGTCTCGCAGCCGCTGAACGACGGCAGGGGCTCGCTGAAGGGTGCTGAAATCACGGTCTCGCTGCCCTTCTCGTTGCTCACGCCCTCGCTTGACGGCTTCGGCTTCTACGGCAGCGGCTCGTACACCGACAGCACGATCCGGTTGGGCGATAACAGTGGCCCGATCACGCTGCCGGGCTTGTCGGACTGGGTTGGCAACGCCTCGCTCTACTATGAAAAGCATGGCGTCCAGCTGCGCGCTTCGTATCGCTATCGTGCGAAGTTCCTGGCGGAAGTCGCGGGTCTGTCGGCCAACCCGACCTACCGCACTGCGAAGGCTGAGGGCATTCTCGATGCACAGGTCGGTTATGAGTTCCAGCCCGGTACGAAGCTCGACGGTCTGGCCATCCTGTTCCAGGCGCGCAACCTCACCGATCGCCCGTTCATCACTTTCCAGAACGACGATCCGCGTCAGGTGATCGACTATCAGCGCTATGGCCGCGAATACTACGTGAGCGTCAGCTACAAGTTCTAATACCTATGCGGGGTTCGGGCGGATGGCTTGCTGCAAGTCCATCCGCCCGGTACCCTCCGCCGATGCCTGAAACCAACAAGACACCTTGGCTGGTTGCCCGCACTTCGGTCAGCCGCGCCCGCCGCGCCGCGTCTGCCTTCGCGGCGGACTGCCAAGCGGTGGCGAGATTCACCATCCGGACCGCCCCATCATTCGGACCACAGGGAGCCTGCGATGAGCAGCACTGAGACCAGCGGCAGCGCGAGTGACCCCGGTCCGGTGCGCATCGTCGTGGCTGGCGGCGGCACGGCCGGGTGGATGGTAGCGGCAGCCTTCGGGCACTTCCTTGATACCGGCTTCACCGTCACGCTAGTCGAATCCGAAGAGATCGGCACAGTCGGCGTTGGCGAAGCAACGATCCCCCAGATCCGCATGTTCAACCAGGCGCTCGGCCTCGATGAAGATGCCTTTATCCGCGCGACGCAGGCGACCTTCAAGCTGGCGATCGAGTTCGTTGGCTGGGGCGCACCGGGCGAGCGCTACATGCACGCCTTCGGCGATGTCGGCCGCGATCTCGGGCTTTGCGCCTTCCATCACTACTGGTCGCGCGGCCGCCGTCTCGGCATTGCCGGCCCGCATGGCGATTATGCCATCAACGAAGTCGCCGCGCGCGCGGGGCGCATGCATCGCGGGGGGCCGCTTACCAGCCGCAATGTCCCCGAAATGCCGCATGCCTTCCACTTCGATGCGGGGCTCTATGCCGCTTTCCTGCGCCAGTTCGCGGAAAGCCGGGGTGTCACGCGCCGCGAAGGCAGGATCGGCGAGGTCCGGCAGGATCCGCTCAACGGCGACATCACATCGCTTGTCCTCGCCTCTGGTGAAGAGATTTCCGGCGACCTCTTCATCGATTGCACCGGTTTCCGCGGCCTCCTCATCGGCGGCACCATGGGCGCGGGTTATGTCGACTGGACCAACTGGCTGCCCTGCGACCGCGCGCTGGCGGTGCCGAGCGGGCGGGTGGAAGACTTCACGCCTTATACCCGCGCCACCGCGCACGCGGCAGGTTGGCAATGGCGCATTCCGCTGCAGCATCGCACCGGCAACGGCCGCGTCTATTGCAGCGCTTTCACCTCGGACGACGAGGCGGCGGAGAGCCTGCTCGCGCATCTCGATGCGCCCGCGCTGGCCGATCCACGCCCCATCCGCTTCACCACCGGACGCCGCACCGAGGCGTGGCGCGGAAACGTGATCGCGGTCGGCCTTTCCAGCGGCTTCCTCGAACCGCTGGAATCGACCAGCATTCACCTCATCCAGTCGGCCATCTCGCGCATCCTCAAGTTCCTCCCCGGCAAGGACCAGACGCAGGTCGCGCGCGACGAGTACAACCGTCAGTTCACGTTCGAGATGGAGCGCATCCGCGATTTCATCGTGCTGCACTACCACGTGAACCAGCGGCCCGAACCGTTCTGGCAGGCGTGCCGCGAAATGCCGCTGCCCGACAGCCTCGCCGAGCGGATCGAGCTGTTCCGCGCCAATGGCCACATCTTCCGCCATGGCGACGAGCTGTTCGGCGAAGTGGGCTGGTTCCAGGTTATGGCCGGGCAGGGCATCGTGCCCGAACGCAGCCATGCGCTGGCAGACACGATCGACGAGGCCGACCTCACGTCCTACCTCGAAACGCTGAACGCGCTCTATACCCGCGAGGTTGCGCGCTATCCCGGTCACGCCGATTTCATCGCGCGCCACTGCGCCGCGCCGTCGCTCAACCTGGGCGCTGCTGCATGAAGCGCTCGGCCCGCCTTGCCGCGCTGGCTGCGCTGGCACTGGCGAGTGCGCCGGCCCGCGCCGAGGTGCCGATCGAGGCCATTCGCGCGCGTCCGGCAGCGGGCGAGGTGATCTATTTTCTGCTGCCCGACCGGTTCGAGAACGGCGATACCGCCAATGATCGCGGGGGCCTCAAGGGCGATCGGCTCAAGACCGGCTTCGACCCCGCCACCAAGAGCTTTTACCACGGCGGCGATCTCAAGGGGCTGCTCCAGCGGCTCGATTACATCAAGGGCCTCGGCGCGACCGCGGTCTGGGTCGGCCCGGTGTTCCAGAACAAGCCGGTGCAAGGCGGCCCCGGGCTGGAGAGCGCGGGCTACCACGGCTACTGGATCACCGATTTCACCCGCGTCGATCCGCACTTCGGCTCCAATGCCGATTTCAAGGCGCTGGTCGATGCCGCCCATGCGCGCGGGCTCAAGGTCTACATGGACATCATTGCCAACCACACGGCGGACGTGATCCAGTACCGGGAGCAGGGCGGTCCGGTCCCCTATGCCTATCGCTCCCGCGCGGACTACCCTTATGCGCGCAAGGGCGGCACGGGCGGTCCGGCGATCAATCCCGGTTTTGCCGGCGATGAGGACTCCTCGCCCGCCAACTTCGCCAAGCTCACCGATCCCACGTTCGCTTACACGCCCTTCGTCCCCGCTGGCGAAGAGCGCGTGAAAGTACCCGCTTGGCTCAACGATCCCGCGTTCTACCACAACCGCGGCAACACCACCTTTACCGGCGAAAGCAGCCGTTTCGGTGATTTCGTCGGTCTGGATGACCTGTTCACCGAACACCCGCGCGTGCGCGAGGGCATGATCGCTATCTACAAGCAATGGATCGAGGATTTCGGCATCGACGGCTACCGGATCGACACGGCGCGCCATGTCGATCCCGGCTTCTGGCAGGCGTTCATTCCGCCTATGCTTGAAGCCGCCAAAGCCAGGGGCATCCCGAACTTCACGATCTTCGGCGAAGTCGCGCGGGAAGAGCCGAGCAACGGTTTCATTGCGCAGTACACCCGGCGCGATGGCTATCCGGCGGTGCTCGATTTCGCGTTCCAAGCCTCGGTCCGCGCGGTGCTGGGGCAGGGCAAGGGCACCAGCATGCTGGCTGACCTGTTCGACGGCGACGTGCTCTACGAAGGCGGCGAGCAGGCCGCGCTGGCCATGCCGACGTTCCTCGGCAATCACGACATGGGCCGCTTCTCCTCGCTGATCCGCCATGATCGCCCCGGCATCGGCCAGGCTGAACTTGAGGCGCGCGTCCGGCTCGCCCATGTCATGCTGCTCACCTTGCGCGGCTCGCCGGTGATCTACTACGGCGACGAGCAGGGCTTCGTCGGCGATGGCAACGATACCGACGCGCGCGAGGACATGTTCCCCTCGCAAACGCCGAGCTACCTCGACAATCCCGTTCTCGAAGCGACCCGCCCGGCTGCTGCGGATCACTTCGATCCCGCGCACCCCTTCTACCGGCTGATCCGTGATCTTGCGGCCCTGCGCGCCGCGCATCCCGCGCTGGCACGCGGACGGCAGGTGGTGCGCGGCTATGCCGAAACGCCCGGTCTGTTCAGCGTCTCGCGCTTCGATCCGGAAACCGGCGCCGAGTATCTCATCGCTTTCAACACCTCCGATGCGCCGATCCATGCTGCAAGCCTGGTCGGTGCCTCGGCGGAAAAGCTTGAAACGCTGTTCGGCGCCTGCCCCGCGCGCATTGCCGCACCGGGCAGCGTCATGCTCGATCTCCCCGCGTTCGGCAGCGCGGTGTGCCGCCTTCTCCCTTCCTCCCCAGGGACCCAGACGACCCGATGACCAAAGCGACCGCCAAGGCCCACCCCGTACCCGCCGCCCAGGAACTCCCGTGGTGGCGCGGTGCGGCCATCTACCAGATCTATCCGCGCAGCTTCTGCGATGCGAACGGCGACGGGATCGGCGATCTGCCGGGGATCACCGCGCGGCTCGATCATGTCGCCGCGCTGGGTGTCGATGCGATCTGGGTTTCGCCCTTCTTCACTTCGCCGATGCGCGATTTCGGCTATGACGTGGCGGATTACTGCGATGTCGATCCGATCTTCGGCACGCTGGCAGACTTCGACAGGATGGTCGCCCGCGCGCATGAGCTCGGCCTCAAGGTAACGATCGATCAGGTCTATGCCCATACCTCGGACCAGCATCCGTGGTTCGAGGAAAGCCGCCAGAGCCGCGACAACCCGCGCGCCGACTGGTACGTCTGGGCCGATCCGCAGGAGGATGGCTCGCCGCCCAGCAACTGGCAGTCGGTCTTCGGCGGCCCGGCGTGGACGTGGGATGCGCGTCGCTGCCAGTATTACCTTCACAATTTCCTCAGCAGCCAGCCGCAGATCAACGCGCACAACCCGGCAGTGCAGGAAGCGCTGCTGGGCGTGATGCAGTTCTGGCTCGACCGCGGCGTCGACGGTTTCCGCATCGATGCGCTCAATTTCCTGATGCACGACCCGGGCCTGCGCAACAATCCGCCCGCGCCCTATGATGGCCGCCGCCGCACCCGGCCGTTCGACTACCAGCTCAAGATCTACAACCAGTCTCACCCCGGCATCGTGGGCTTCATCGAGCGGCTGCGCAGCCTGTGCGACCGCTACGGCGCGGTGTTCACGCTCGCCGAAGTCGGTGGCGATCTCGCCGAGACCGAGATGCAGGAATTCACTGCCGGGGATGACCGCCTCAACAGCGCCTACGGCTTCGACTTCCTCTATGCCGACCGCCTGACGCCTCAGCTCGTGGCAGATACGCAGGCCAAATGGCCCGATACGCCGGGCAAGGGCTGGCCAAGCTGGGCCTTCGAGAACCACGACGCCCCCCGCGCGCTCTCGCGTTGGTGCGCACCGCAGGATGTCGAGGCCTTCGGGCGGATGAAGGCCATGCTGCTTGCCGCGCTGCGCGGTAACATCATCATTTATCAAGGCGAGGAACTCGGCCTGACGCAGGTCGATATTCCCTTCGAGCAGATTCAGGATCCCGAGGCGATCGCCAACTGGCCCCTCACTCTCTCGCGCGATGGCGCGCGCACCCCGCTGCCATGGCAGGCACAAGACGAGCAGGGCGGCTTCACCACCGGCCAGCCGTGGCTGCCGCTGGGGGATGACAACCACACCCGCGCGGTCGACCGGCAAGAGGCCGATCCCGCCTCACTGCTGCATCTGACGCGCGCGCTGCTCGCGCTGCGCAAGGCAAGCCCCGCGCTGCGCACCGGCGATTTCACTCTGCTGCATGCGGCAGGAAACGTGCTCGCGTTCCGTCGCACCGCCGGAGCTTCGCGCGTGCTCGGTGTGTTCAACATGGGGCACCACGCCGCGCCGTGGCCTGCCGCCGCATCGCCTACGGGCCGTGTTCTCAGCGCCGTAAATGGCGCCGCCCCCGGCACCCTGCCGCCATTCGGCGCCCTGCTGATCGAGGAATGACCAGACCGATGTTCCATCTGACCCGCAAGGCCGCGCTTGCGGCACTGGCCGCTGCCACGCTGCTCCCGCTCACCGCAGAGGCGCAGAACGCGCCGCAGAAGGCCGTTGTCACCGCCGCCTCGCCCGATGGCAGCCTCGTCCTCACCGTCACCACCGACAGCGCAGATCGTCCGGTCTACTCGCTCTCGCGCAAGGGCAAGTTGCTGATAGGCGCCTCCAAGCTCGGCTTCACGCTGACCGACGGGCTCAATCTGGTGCGCGGCTTCCGCATCACCGGTTCCGAAACCGCGAGCGCCGACAGCACCTGGGAACAGCCCTGGGGCGAGCGGCGCTTCGTGCGCGATCATCACAACGAAGTGCTCGTCCGCTTCGAGCAGAACGCGGACTATGCTGGCCGCCGCATGAACGTGCGCTTCCGCCTGTTCGATAACGGCTTTGGCTTCCGCTACGAGCTGCCCGAACAACCCGGCATCAAGACGCTGAAGATCGGCGACGAATGGACCGAGTTCGATGTCGCGCAGCCGGGCACCGCGTTCTGGGTCGCGGGGCTCGAGTGGAACCGCGAGGAGCAGATCTACCAGCGCACGCCGATCGATGCCGTCGCCACCGCGCAGACCCCGATCACCATGCGCCTCGATGATGGCACGCACCTCGCGTTCCACGAAGCCGCGCTGGTCGATTATGCGGCGATGTACTTCAAGCGCGCCGAAGGCCGGCTGTTCCGCTCGACGCTCGCGCCTTCCTCGCGCGGCGCCGCGGTGATCCGCGATCTGCCGTTCAACACCCCCTGGCGCACGATCCGCATTGCCGACAACGCAGCGGGCCTTGTCGAGAACGACCTCGAACTCAATCTCAACGAGCCCAACAAGATCGGCGATGTCAGCTGGTTCAAGCCGATGAAGTACATCGGCATCTGGTGGGGCATGATCCGCGGCGACTGGACATGGGCGGAAGGTCCGCGCCACGGCGCCACGACCGCGCGCGCGAAGCAGTACATCGATTTCGCCGCGAAGAACGGCTTTGGCGGGCTGCTCGTCGAAGGCTGGGACAAGGGCTGGAACGGTGACTGGTTCGGCCACGGGCAGGACTTCAGCTTCACCGAAGCGGTGCCCGATTTCGACCTCAAGGCGGTCGCCGCTTATGCCGCGAAGAACAAGGTCCAGCTGATCGGCCACAACGAGACCGGCGGGAATATCGCCAACTACGAAGCCCAGCTCGAACCGGCGATGAAGCTCTACCAGTCGCTCGGCATGCATTCGGTCAAGACCGGCTACGTGGCGGATGCGGGCGGGATCATTGCCCCCGGCGACAAGCCCGGCGAAGTGCGCATGGAATGGCACGAAGGCCAGCGTACCGTGCAGCACCACCTGAAGGTCGTCGAAACCGCCGCGAAGTATCAGGTCGCCATTGATGCGCACGAACCGGTCAAGGATACGGGCCTTCGCCGCACATACCCCAACTGGATCGACCGCGAAGGCGCGCGCGGCATGGAATACAATGCCTGGGGCGAGTTCGCCAACGGGCCGGACCACGAGCCCACGCTGGTCTATACCCGCATGCTTTCGGGGCCGATGGACTTCACCCCCGGCATGCTCAGCCTCGAAGGCGCAAACCACGTGCCGCTCGCCTCGACGCTCGCCAAGCAGCTCGGCCTCTACCTCGCGATCTACTCGCCGATCCAGATGGCCTCGGACTTCATCGAGAGCCTCGCCGCGCATCCGAAGGAGCTGGAATTCATCCGCGCCGTCCCCGCCGACTGGTCGGAAAGCCATCTGATCGCGGGCGAAGTAGGCGATTACGCGATCTTCGCGCGCAAGGACCGCAACAGTGAGGACTGGTATGTCGGCGGCGTCAACGATGCCACCGCGCGTGATCTCACGCTTGCGATGGACTTCCTCGATGCGGGCAAGACTTATACCGCGACGATCTGGAAGGACGGGGAAGGGGCGACTTACGCAACCGATGCCCGCCACAGGATCGCCTATGCGACGATGACGGTGAAGAAGGGCGACAAGCTTCCGCTATGGCTCGCCCCCGGCGGCGGTGCGGCGATCCGGCTCCATCGGGGCAAGTGACCGTGCGGCGCTTCCTCCTCCTGCTTGCCGCGCTGCTCCTGCCTGGGCTCGCGGCGGCGCAAGAGGATACCGGGCGGCGCATCGAGTATACCGAAGTGCAGGCGGCGGGCCTCCCGCCCCAGCGCCTCACCATCTGGCTGCCGCCGGGCTATGACGCGTCCGCCAAGCGCTATCCCGTCCTCTACATGCACGACGGGCACAATCTGTTCGACCTGAAGAACAGCAATTTCAACAAGATCTGGGCCGCCGACAAGGCGATGCTCAAGGTCATGGCGCAGGGGATCGAGCCCCGCATCATCGTCGGCATCTGGGCCCCTGGCAAGGACCGCTTCCGCCAGTATCTCCCGCGACCGGCCTATGATGCGGCGCCGCCCGCGCTCAAGGCGAAGATGGACGAGATCGCGGGCGGCCCTGTGATCTCGGACGCTTATCTCGCCTGGCTGGCAGGGCCGCTCAAGAGCTGGGTCGATGCCTCCTTCCGCACGCGCCCGGGCCGTGATGATACCGCCATCGCCGGCTCCAGCATGGGCGGCCTGATGAGCTGCTACGCCATCACCGCGCGCCCGGATGTCTATGGGCAGGCCGCCTGCGCCAGCTCGCACTGGCCGGCCATCGGCCCCGATACGGTGAAGGGCTACAATCCCGATACGCTCGCGGTGTGGACCGGCTTCTTCGACCGCACGCTCGGTGCGCCTGCAGGTCGGCGCATCTGGATGGACCACGGCACCGCCACGCTCGATGCCTTCTACGCGCCGTATCAGGAACCGATCGACGCCGAGTTCGTCAGGCTGGGCTGGCGGCGCGGCAGCGATTTCGAGAGCCGCGTCTACCCGGGCGCCGAGCACGAGGAAAACGCCTGGGCCGCGCGCCTGCCGGAGATCTTCGCCTGGCTCTTTCGGCGCTGACGCTTGTCCATTCCAACTTGCATACTTATGCGTGCTGAAGCCCAAGGCATTCGGGTCTAGGGAGCCTTCGGGCGCTTTCGTGAAGCAGCCCGGATGAGGAGTTTGCCATAGATGGCCGCCACCAGCTGTTCCGCCCTGCTCCTGTTTGGCGCGACCGGTGATCTGTCGCGGCGCATGCTGCTGCCCTCGCTCTATGCGCTGCACGAAGACGGCCTGATCGATCCCACCTTGCGCATCGTCGGCACCGCGCGCTCGGTCCATGATGACGCCGAGTTCCGCGAGATGGCGCGCGCGGCGCTGCTGGAGTTCCTGCCCGCCGACCGCCGCGACGATACGCGGCTGGCCAGCTTCCTCGAGCGGCTCGAATACCAGACGCTCGATGCCTCGAAGCCCGAAGGCTTTGCCGGGCTTGCCGAGAAGCTCGGCGATACCTCGTGCGGCCTCTCGATCTTCCTTTCGACCGCGCCCGCGCTGTTCGAGCCGACCATCGAGGGCCTGCGCCTCGCCGGCCTCGCCCATGAAGGCGTGCGCATCGGCCTCGAAAAGCCGCTCGGCAATGATCTCGCCTCCAGCCGCCGCATCAACGACGCGGTGGCGGCCGGTTTCAGCGAGCGGCAGATCTTCCGCATCGATCACTACCTCGGCAAGGAAACCGTCCAGAACCTCCTCGCCCTGCGCTTTGCCAACATGATGTTCGAGCCGCTGTGGAACAGCGCCGGGATCGATCACGTGCAGATCACCGTCAGCGAAACCGTGGGCCTCGAAGGCCGCAAGGGCTTCTACGACGATACCGGCGCGCTGCGCGATATGGTGCAGAACCATATGCTCCAGCTCGTCGCGCTCACCGCGATGGAGCCCCCGGTCGAGTTCGACGCCACCTCGATCCGCGACGAGAAGGTCAAGGTCCTGCGCGCGCTCCGCCCGGTCAAGGCCGAGGAAATGGTGCGCGGGCAATATGGCGCGGGTGCGGTGGGCGGCAGTGCAGTCACGGGTTATCTCGACGATCTCGGCGGCGCGTCAGACACCGAGACCTATGTCGCGATCAAGGCGCATGTCGACAACTGGCGCTGGCAGGGCGTGCCGTTCTATCTGCGACACGGCAAGCGGCTCGCCGAGCGGCGCAGCGAGATTGTCGTCCAGTTCAAGGGCGTGCCGCACAACATCTTCTCGCAGCGCGGCGGCAAGCTGGCGGCCAATCGCCTCGTCATCCGCCTCCAGCCCGAGGAATACGTCCGCCTCCAGGTCATGGCCAAGGAGCCGGGGCTCGATCGCGGCGGCGTGGTGCTGCGCGAGGTCAATCTCGATCTCTCGCTCACCACTGCCTTTGCCAAGGCGCGCCGCCGCATTGCCTATGAACGCCTGCTGCTCGATCTGATCGAGGGCGAGCAGACGCTGTTCGTCCGGCGGGACGAGGTCGAGGCGCAGTGGACCTGGGTCGATGCGATCCGCCGCGTCTGGGCCGATACCAAGCTTGAAGTGAAGCCCTATCCCGCCGGCAGCTGGGGGCCGAATGCCGGCATTGCTCTCACCGAGCGCGACGGGCGTAGCTGGCATGACTGAGGTCAGCTGGGCCGATCCCGGCGATGCCGCCGCAGTCGCCGCGCATATCGCCCGCGTGCTCGCTAATCCCGGCCCGAAGCGGCTCGCCTTCACCGGCGGTTCCACTCCTCTCAAGGTCTTCGCGCTGCTGGCGGAGCAGGAGCTCGACTGGACCGGCGCCACGATTGCGCTCACCGATGATCGCCGCGTGCCCGATGATCACCCCGCCAGCAACTTCGGCAAGCTCCATGCCGCGCTCGCCGGAACCGGCGCGGTGTTCGAGCGTCTGGAAGAGGGCGCACCGGTTCAGCCCTTCGATCTCGTCTGGCTCGGCATGGGCGAGGACGGCCATGTCGCCTCGCTGTTCCCGCACATGCACGCGCTGGTCCGCCCGGGCCCGACCGTGATCGCCACCACCCCGATCCCGCTGCCGCCCGAAGCGCCGTTCGACCGGCTGACGCTCAACAAGCGGGCGCTGAAGGCGACGAGCGAGATCATCCTTGTCGTCACCGGCGCCTCCAAGAAGGCGCTGATCGAGAAGGTCCTCGCCGGGTCCGACGCCTATCCTGTCTCCGATTTCCTGCGCGGCTACGGACCGCCTGTCACGATTTACTGGAGCGCCTGATGCCTCTCAATCCCATCGTCGCCAAGGTCACCGACCGTATCATAGCCCGCAGCGCCGCGACGCGCGCCGCTTATCTCGACCTGATCGCCCGCGCCCGCGATGCCGGGGTCAACCGCGATGTGCTGTCGTGCGGCAATCTCGCGCATGGCTTCGCCGCGGCGGGTGACGACAAGATCGCGCTGCGCACCGGCAAGAGCACCAATATCGGCGTGATCACCGCCTACAACGACATGCTCTCGGCGCATCAGCCCTATGGCCGCTACCCGGAGCAGATCAAGGTCTTCGCCCGCGAGGTCGGCGCCACTGCGCAAGTCGCCGGCGGTGTGCCCGCGATGTGCGACGGGGTGACGCAGGGCCAGGCCTCGATGGAGCTGTCCCTCTTCAGCCGCGACAATATTGCGATGGGTACCGCGGTCGGCCTCAGCCACGGCATGTACGAGGCGGCGCTGCTGCTCGGCATCTGCGACAAGATCGTGCCCGGCCTCCTCATCGGTTCGCTGCGCTTCGGCCACCTGCCTACGATCCTCGTGCCTGCTGGGCAGATGCAGACGGGCCTTGCCAACAAGGAAAAGCAGCGCATCCGCCAGCTCTATGCCGAGGGCAAGGCGACGCGCGAGGAACTGCTCGAAAGCGAGAGCGCAAGCTACCACAGCGCCGGCACCTGCACGTTCTATGGCACCGCCAATTCCAATCAGATGATGATGGAAATGATGGGCCTCCACATGCCCGGCGCCAGCTTCGTCAATCCCGGCACCAAGCTGCGGCAGGAACTGACCCGCGCCGCCGTCCACCGCGTTTCCGAAATCACGTGGGATGGCGAAGACTACCGCCCGCTGGGCCACTGCGTCGATGAAAAGGCCATCGTCAATGCGATCGTCGGCCTGCTCGCCACGGGCGGCTCGACCAACCATGTGATCCATCTTCCCGCGATCGCCCGCGCCGCCGGTGTGCAGATCGACTGGGACGATATGGACGAGCTTTCCCGCGCCGTGCCGCTGATCGCGAGCATCTACCCCAATGGCTCGGGCGATGTGAACGGTTTCGCCGAAGCGGGCGGCATGCCCTACGTGATCCGCGAGCTGATCGAGAATGGCCTCGCCCACGGCGATATCCGCACCGTTTATGGCGCGTCGCTGCTCGAAGGCGCCCAACAGCCGGTGCTCGATGGCGATACGCTGCGCTGGGATCCGGCGCCTGCCGAAACCCTCAATCCTGCGATGCTGCGACCGGTGGCCGATCCGTTCCAGCCTGAAGGTGGGCTGCGGCTCGTTCATGGCAATCTCGGCCGCGGCACGATCAAGGTCAGTGCGGTAGACCGCACCCGCTGGACCATCGAGGCACCGTGCCGCGTGTTCTCCGATCAGAACGATGTGCTCAAGGCGTTCAAGGCGGGCGAACTTGAACGCGATGTCGTCGTGGTCGTGCGCTTCCAGGGCCCGGCGGCCAATGGCATGCCCGAACTGCACAAGCTCACCCCGTCGCTCGGCGTGCTGCAGGACCGGGGTTTCCGCGTCGCGCTCGTCACTGATGGCCGCATGTCGGGCGCTTCGGGCAAGGTTCCCGCCGCGATCCATGTTTCGCCCGAGGCCAAGAAAGGCGGCGCGCTCGCGCTTCTCAAGGATGGCGATCTGGTGCGCGTCTGCGCGGAGAGCGGCGAACTCGTGGCGCTGGTGGACGAAGCCGAATGGGCCGCCCGCCAGCCCGCCGAAGCACCGGAAGAGGCGATCGGCGTCGGCCGCGAGCTTTTCGCCATGATGCGACATTTTGCCGATCCCGCCGAACGTGGCGGTTCGGCCATGCTGGCGCTGGGCGGGCTTTGAGCGCAGGATAGGCGAACCGGCACGACAAGCCGGACGCGAAGAGGGGGGACGAAGAACATGCAACTGGTCGCGGTCGATATCGGCGGAACGCACGCCCGCTTTGCACTGGCCGAAGTCGAGGCCGGGCGCGTTGTCTCGCTGGGGGAGGCGGTCACGCTCAAGACCGCCGACCACCCCAGCTTCCAGCTGGCCTGGGAAGAGTTTGCGCGCATCTCCGGCGGCACGCTGCCGCCGGCTGTGGCGATTGCCGTTGCGGGGCCGGTCGGCGGGGAGATCATCCGCTTCACCAACAACCCGTGGATTATCCGCCCCGGGCTGATCCCCGAGAAGCTGAGCGCGCCGGACTATGTCGTTGTCAACGACTTTGCCGCCGTGGCGCATGCGGTCGCGCAGGCAGACGATGCGCACTTCCTCCATCTCTGCGGCCCCGAAGTGCCGCTGCCGGAAGAAGGCACGATCAGCGTCGTCGGACCCGGCACCGGGCTGGGGGTTGCGCAGCTCTGGCGCCAGCGCGGCACTTATCATGTCCAGCCCACCGAAGGCGGCCACATCGATTACGCCCCGCTCGACAAGATCGAGGATGCCATCCTCGCCCGGCTGCGCGGGCGTCACCGCCGCGTCTCGGCAGAGCGCGTCGTGGCCGGCCCCGGAATCGTCGATATCTACGAAACGCTGGCCAGCATTGAAGGCCGCGCGATCACTTCGCTGACCGACAAGGAACTCTGGGCGCTCGGCACCAGCGGGGAAGACAGCCTTGCCGCCGCCGCCGTGGACCGCTTCTGTCTCTCGCTCGGCAGCGTGGCGGGCGATCTGGCGCTGGCCCACGGCGCGGGCGCGCTGGTCATGGCGGGCGGGCTTGGCCTGCGCATCAAGGATACGCTGGTGCGCTCGGGCTTTGCCGAACGCTTCACCTCGAAGGGCCGGTTCGAAAGCCTGATGGCGGCCATGCCGGTCAAGCTCATCACCCATCCCCAGCCGGGCCTGTTCGGGGCGGCAGCGGCCTTCGCGCAGGCGCATTCCTGATACCTGGGCTGAACCTTGGCGCTTTTGTGAGGACCGGCTGAACCCGCTTGCCAAGCAGGCAAGGCTGGCTTAGCCATGCCCTTAACCGAGCGATTAAGGGAAAGAGCGATGTCCTACGAAACGATCCGCGTCGAAATGGTCGGCAATGTCCGCCGCATCGTGCTCAACCGTCCGGAACGGCTCAACGCCTGCCCGCCCAACATGGCGGTCGAGATCGGCGATGCGCTCTATGATCTCGAAGGTGCGCGCGCGGTCGTGATCACCGGCGAAGGCCGCGCCTTCTGCTCGGGCGCGGATCTTGCCGCGACCGGCAAGCGCAGCGTGGCAGGCGGTGCTGGCAGCTACAAGGCGCTGACTGAGCATTACAACCCGATGATCGCCAAGCTCTCGCGTCTTGGCGTGCCGCTGGTCACCGCGGTCAATGGCCCTGCCGCCGGCGTCGGCTGCTCTATCGCGCTGATGGGCGATTTCGTGCTCGCGGCAAAGAGCGCCTACTTCCTGCAGGCCTTCGTCAACATCGGCCTCGTGCCCGATGGCGGCGCCAGCTGGGTTCTGCCGCGCCTGATCGGCAAGTCGCGCGCGCTGCAGATGATGATGCTGGGCGAGCGTATTGGCGCCGAGAAGGCCGAGGAATGGGGCATGATCTACAAGGCGGTCGACGACGGTGCGCTGATGGACGAAGCCATGGCGCTGGCCGAACGCCTCGCCAACGGGCCGACCGTGGCGCTCGGCGTGATGCGCCAGAACGTCGCCCGCGCGCTTGAAACCGATCTCCCCGCCGCGCTACTGATCGAAGCGGAAGGCCAGTGGAAGGCCGGCGACAGCGCCGACGCTGCCGAGGGCATCCGCGCCTTCCTCGAAAAGCGGAAAGCAGACTTCAAGGGTCAGTAATGCATCTCGAACACGATCCTGCAGCCCCAGCGGCAGATCTCATCGGCTTTGACGATTTCCTCAAGGTCGATATCCGCATGGGCACGATCGTGAGCGCCGAACCCTATCCCGAAGCGCGCAAGCCCAGCCTCAAGCTGGCGATCGACTTCGGGGCGGGGATCGGGGTCAAACGTTCGAGCGCACAGATCGCCGCGCTCTACACGCCGGAGGAGCTGATTGGCCGACAGGTCGCGGCCGTGGTCAATTTCCCGCCGCGCCAGATCGGCAAGTTCATGTCCGAAGTCCTGACGGTCGGCTTCCCGGACGAGGAAGGCCGCGTGGTCCTCTTCGCGCTGGACGGCAAGGTGCCCAACGGCGCCCGGCTGTTTTAACCCAGATGCCCGGCCAGACCATCTGGACCATCGGCTATGAACAGGCGACCGTGGCCGGGCTGATGGCCGCCCTTTCGCGCGCCGGGGTGGAAGTCCTCGCCGATGTGCGCGCACTCCCGCTCTCGCGGCGACCGGGCTTTTCCAAGACCGCGCTGGCCGGGGCCGCGCACGAAGCCGGGATCGAATATCGCCATTTCAAGGCGCTGGGCACGCCTGCCAATGGCCGCGCGGCGGCACGGCGCGGCGATCACGCGGCGCTTTCCAGCATCTATGCCGCGCAGCTCGAACTGCCCGAGGCGATTGCAGCCGGTGCGGTGCTGGCCGAGCTGGCTTCCGAGCGCAAGGTTGCTCTGCTGTGCTACGAGCGCGCCGCCGCCGAATGCCACCGCACTTTGCTGCGCGAGGCGGTCCTGCCGGGGTTTGAAGCCGTCGATCTGCTGCCGGACGATCCGTCCTAGCCGCGCGCCAATTCCCCATCGAGAAACGCGGCGACGTCCGCCAGATCGACGTCCTTGGCGAGGAATGTCTGCCCGATCCCGCGCATCAGCAGGAAGGGCAGGGTGCCCGCGTCCATCTTCTTGTCGTGGAGCATATGCGCCTTGAGCCGCGCGCCATCACACGCAAGGCCCAGCGCGCCAAGCGATGACGGCAGGCCTGCTGCGCCGATGTGCGCTGCCACCCGCTGCGCATCCTGCCCGCTCATCAGCCCGATCCGCGCCGAATAGCGCGCCGCCAGCACCATGCCGAGCGCGACCCCCTCACCGTGGAGCAGCCGGTCCGAAAAGCCCGTCTCGGCCTCCAGCGCATGGCCGAAGGTATGGCCCAGATTGAGCAGCGCGCGCACGCCCAGCGTTTCCTTTTCGTCCGCCGCCACGATCCGCGCCTTGGCCGCAACGCTCTTGGCAATCGCATGCTCGCGCGCCCTGGCACCGCCTGCAAGCAGCGCCGGGCCATGCGCCTCGCACCAGTAGAAGAATTCGGCATCGTCGATCAGGCCGTATTTCACGACTTCGGCATAGCCCGCGCGCGTCTCTCGCAGCGGAAGTGTATCGAGCGCCAGCGGATCAGCCAGCACCAGCACCGGCTGATGGAATGCGCCAACGAGGTTCTTGCCCGCCGAGGTGTTGATCGCGGTCTTCCCGCCCACGCTCGAATCGACCTGCGCCAGCAAGGTCGTCGGCATCTGGATGAAACCGCAGCCGCGCTTGACCATCGATGCGGCAAAGCCCGTCAGGTCCCCGATCACTCCGCCGCCCAGCGCGATCACGCTGTCCTTGCGTTCCACGCCCTGCTCGAGCAGCCATTCGGCGGTGCGGGCGAGGAACTCCCAGCTCTTGGTGCTCTCGCCTGCGGGCAGCACCAGCCATTCACTGGCGATGCCGGCCGCAAGCAGCGAACCCGCCACAGTTTCGCGCCATGCCGCGGCCACGCGCTCGTCGGTCACGACCGCAACCTTGCCGCCGCGAATGAACGGCCGGCAATGGGTGCCCGCCGCCGCCAGCAATCCGGCTTCGATCCGCACCTCATAAGGCGCGCCGGCGATATTGACGGGGATCACAGCCATGCGTCGATTGCCTTCAGGATGGTGAGCGCGGTGGCCTGATGGGGCTGGTTGCCGCTCTTCACATGGATCGGCGCTTCGGCATAGGCGGGGCCGCGCTCGGCCTTGAGCTTTGCCAGAATCTCGCGCGGGTTGCCGTTCTTCAGCAGCGGGCGATTGCTCTTGCGCCCAACCCGCATCACCAGCGTGTCAAGGTCGCTGTCGAGCCACACCGCAATCGCGCGCTGCAGGATCAGCGCGCGTGTTTCGGGATCGACAAAGGCGCCGCCGCCCGTCGCCAGCACCCGGCGCACCGGGGCGCCGTCCTCGCCCACCAGCCGCGCGATCACCCGGCGTTCGCCGCTGCGGAAGTAGGGCTCGCCAAACTGCGCGAAGATCTCCGGGATGGACATCTGCGCCGCCTTTTCGATTTCCTCGTCGGCGTCGCAGAACGGCACGTTCAGCATGGTGGCGAGCTTGCGCCCCACTGTTGTCTTGCCCACGCCCATCATGCCGACCAGCACGATCGGCCGATCGATGCGGGCGGCCAGCCGCTGGACCGCGGCGGCTGAGAAGGCGGGGTCGTCGTGCTCCATTGCCGCGCCGCCTATAGTTGCGCTAGGGCCGAGCGCAAGGGTTGTGCAAGAGCTGCGGCGAAGCCCCGGAAGCGGGCGAGGTCAGCGGCCGCAGGAGCGTGTTTGGTGAAAGCTCGAATTCTGGCATTGGGCGGCCTCTTGGTGGTGGTGGCGATAGTGGCATTGGCATGGATCATGGGTGATACGCAGCCGACACGCTGGATCGAGACGCCTGTCGCGGCGCCGAGCGCGCAGGCCGCTTCATGAACCTGCGCCGCATTCGCCTTGCCGCGCTGAGCTGCGCCGCCATCGGTGCGCTATCGGCGCTGGCCGTAACCGCGCAGGAATCGCTGCTTCCACCGGGTTTTGACGACAAGCCGGCCGCTCCGGTCCGCAAGCCGCAGACGCCGCCACGACCTGGCGCCATCAGCGCGCCCGCACCGGCCCGTTCGGGCACGCCCGCCGTGGTCACCGTGCAGCGCCCGGCATCCTCGCCCACACCGCAGGCTGTTGCCGTGCCGACGGTCCAGCCGGTCCCCGGCAATCCCGCGCCAGCGGCCGCCGCGCCGGCCGCAGCCGCCGATGGGCTTGCCGATATCGATCCGGCGCTCGTCGACCAGTTGATCGCCAGTGCCAAGCCGCGGGCGGACATCCCGCCCCAGGCGCAGCGCAGCCTTTCGCGCGTCGGTTTCTTCGATCAGGCCGATGGCGGCTTCCCTGCGGTCTCCAGCCACTATCTGAACGGCCCCTTCGTCGCCGGGCTGCTCAGCAGGATGGGCGGCGATCTTGTCTCGCGCTGGGGCCACATCATGCTCCGCCGTGCCCTTGCCAGCCGTCTCGATACGCCCGTCGGCATGAACGGCGCGGACTGGGCGGCGCTGCGGGCGCAGGTGCTCCTCCGCATGGGAGAGGCCGACGCAGCGCGCGCCATGGTGCAGGAAGTCGACAGCGGCTTCTATACGAAGACGCTCGAGGACGCGGCGATGGGCAGCTTCCTCGCGACGGCCGATCCGGTCGGCCTCTGCCCGATCACTGCGCTTACCGCCGCTGGTCGGCCGGGGTGGGACTGGACGCTGACCCGCGCGATCTGCACCGCGTTCACCGGCGGGGAAGGCGCGCCCGCGCTCGCCGTGCTCGATAACGCCATGCGCAAGGGCGTCGCGCCCAAGATCGATATCCTCCTCGCCCAGAAGTTCGCGGGTGCCGCCAGCCAGGGCCACCGCGCGGTGAAGATCGAGTGGGCCGGGGTGGATGGCCTCACGCCGTGGCGCACGGGCCTCGCGCTCGCCACCGGCCTCGAACCGCCCGAAGCGCTGCGCAAGCAGGCGGGCGCCGCCTATGCCGTGCTGGCGGTGCGCGCGCCGATGCTCCCGCTCACCGCGCGCGCCGAAGCGGCCGATATCGCGGCCGAGCGCGGCATTCTCTCGTCCGCCGCGATGGTCGATCTCTACAGCGAGATCCACGCGCTGGACGAGCCCGATCGCACCTGGGGCCCGCTCGCCGATACGCTGCGCAGCGCCTATCTCGCTGCCGATGTGGCGGACCGGCTCTCGGCCATCCGCAGCCTGTGGGGCGATGCCAGCGATCCGGACCGCGCCTATTCGCGCCTTGTGCTAACCGCCTATGCCACCGCGCGCATTACGCCCGATGCCAATCTCTCGGGCGATGCCAAGGCGCTGATCGCCTCGATGCTCACCGCCGGGCTTGATCGCAATGCGGCGCGCTGGGCGAGCATGGTGCCTGCGGGCAGCGAGGCCTGGGGCCTGATCGCGCTCGCCGCACCCGCCAAGTCTGCCCCGATCAGCGCCGATACGCTCGGCACCTTCCAGTCGGGCGATACCAGCACCGGCGGCCTGCGCTCGCGCTTTCTCCTTGCGGGGCTGATGGGCCTCGGCCGGGTCGATCCCGCCACCGCGCGCCGCGTCGCGGGCGATCTCAAGCTGGACCTCGCACGCCAGACGCGCTGGACACAGGCCATCGATGCCGCAGCCGCATCGGAGAATCCCGTGCTGGTCGCCCTGCTCGCCGGGTTCGGCATGCAAGGCAGCGGGTGGGACAAGATGACCCCGCTGCACCTCTACCACATCGTCGCCGCGCTGCGCCGGGCCGGGCTTGAGGGCGAGGCGCGGATGATCGCGGCGGAGGCCGTGGCGCGGGTCTGACGGGGATGGCGCCGCGGGCCACCCCTGGCGATCCCATCGCCGCCTTCCTTGCGATGCTCGCCGCCGAACGGGGCGCCGCTGCCAACACGCTCGCCGCCTATGGACGCGACCTGCGCGCCGCGCGCAAGGAAATCGGCGATCTCGTCATGGCAGACAGCACAGCCATCGCCAGCCTCGCCGAAGCCTGGCGCGATCTTGCCCCCTCCAGCCTGGCGCGGAAATCCTCGGCGCTGCGCCAGTTCTACGGCTTCCTCGCGGACGAGGGCCTGCGCAGCGACGACCCCTCCGCTGCGCTGCCACGTCCGCGCATCCGCCGCCCGCTGCCGCGCCTGCTCGGCCACGCCGATATCGCTGCGCTGTTCACGCTGGCTGAGAGCGAGGCGGAGGCGGGGGAGGGCGCCCGGATGCTGGCCCTGCTCGAACTGCTCTATGGCTCGGGCCTGCGCGCCACCGAGCTTGTCTCGCTGCCGCTGGCAGCCGTCCCGCGCGATGCGCCTTTCCTGATGATTACGGGCAAGGGCGGCCAGCAGCGAATGGTCCCGGTCAGCCAGCGCGCAAGTGCCGCACTCGCCCGCTGGCTGACGCTGCGACCAAAGGGCGGGCGCTGGGTCTTTCCCAGCCCGCGTGGCGGCCACCTCACGCGCGTGCGCCTGTTCCAGCTCTTGCGCGATCTTGCGCTCCGTGCCGGGCTCGATCCTGAAAAGGTCAGCCCTCACGTGCTGCGCCATGCCTTTGCCACGCATCTGCTGGAAGGCGGCGCGGACTTGCGTGTGCTGCAGACCCTGCTCGGCCATGCCGATATCGCGACGACACAGATCTACACCCATGTCGATGCCGCCCGGCTCGTCGCGCTGGTCAACAGCCGCCATCCCCTTGGTCCAGGAATGCAAACGGCGCCGGCGCAAAACACGGCCGCAAAGGTTGACCCGGCGGCGAGCCAGCCTTAGCGCGGCGCAAATGATTTCCTATCTCGAATTCGAAAAGCCGATCGCCGCGCTCGAGGCGCGCATCGCCGAACTGCGCGAAACGGCGCAAACGGGCGCGCTCGACATCACCTCCGAGATTCGCCGCCTCGAAGCCAAGTCGGCCGAACTGCTCGCCAGCACGTACCGCTCGCTGACGCCCTGGCAGAAGACGCAGGTCGCGCGCCATCCTTCGCGCCCGCATTTCCGCGACTATGTCAGCAAGGCCTTCACCGATTTCATGCCCTTGGGCGGTGATCGCAAGTTCGGCGAGGATCATGCCATCGTCGGCGGCTTCGCCACGCTCGAAGGCCGCGCGGTCATGCTGATCGGCCACGAGAAGGGCCACGATACCCAGAGCCGCATTCGCCACAACTTCGGCATGGGCAAGCCCGAGGGCTACCGCAAGGCGATCCGCTTGATGGAAATGGCGAGCCGCTATGGCCTGCCGGTCGTCACGCTGGTCGATACTTCGGGCGCGTTCCCGGGGATCGAGGCCGAAGAGCGCGGCCAGGCAGAAGCCATTGCGCGCAGCACCGAAGCCTGCCTCGCGCTGGGCGTGCCGATGGTCGCCGCGATCGTGGGGGAGGGCGGCTCGGGCGGCGCGGTTGCGCTCGCCAGCGCCGAGCGTGTGCTGATGTTTGAACATGCCGTCTATTCGGTGATCTCGCCGGAAGGCTGCGCCTCGATCCTCTGGCGCACCGCCGAAAAGGCCCCCGAAGCCGCCGAGGCCATGCGCATGACCGCGCAGGACCTCCTCGCGCTCGGCGTGATCGACCGCATCGTGCCGGAGCCTGTGGGCGGCGCACACCGCGACGGCACCGGGGCTGCGGTGGCGCTTGGCAAGGCGATTGCCGAGGAACTCTCCGCGCTCGCCGGCAAGCCCGCCGATACCTTGCGCGCGCTTCGCGCTGAACGGTTCCTGCGCATCGGCAATTGAATAACAGGGACAGTCCCCTTTTATCTTTTTGATCTTAAAACGTTTCACGCGCCCAAGTGATGCTTCCAAAAATGGGGACTGTCCCCATTTTCGGAGAGCGACGTTGCCTGATCCGATCATCCGGGGTCAGAAGCCTCTGGTCTTGCCGGAGCAGGCAAGGCTAGGTTAGCCTGACGTCATCGCCGGATCGGGCAAGGCTCTGGCTGGCGCAGGGGAGAGACTATGACCATTCGCCCGTTTCGCGCGTTCCTGCTGGCTGCCGGGGCTGGCGGCCTCGTGCTTGCGGGGCCTGCGGTGCCGACCACAAGCGCCGGCGCGCAAGGCACTGTCGCCACGATCAGCGCGGCCGACAAGGCGCAGGGCGCCAAGGCTCATCCGCAACTCCTCGCCGAGTTCGGCGGCGGCTTGACCGGGCCGCAGGCGACCTATGTCGAAAGCGTCGGCAAGACGATTGCGCTCCAGTCCGGGCTCGGCAATGCGCGCAGCGACTTTACCGTGACGCTGCTCAATTCGCCCGTGAACAATGCCTTCGCCATTCCGGGAGGCTATGTCTACGTCACGCGCCAGCTTGTCGCGCTGATGAACAATGAGGCAGAGCTCGCCGGCGTGCTCGGCCACGAAGTCGGCCATGTCGCCGCGCGCCATTCGCAGAAGCGGCAGAGTGCGGCGACGCGCAACACGGTGCTTGGCGTGCTCGGCTCGGTGCTGGCGGGTGCAGTGCTCGGCAATTCGGCGCTCGGCCAGCTGGGGCAGAAGATCTTCTCCACCGGCAGCCAGCTGCTCACCTTGCGTTATTCGCGCGGGCAGGAGACCGAGGCCGATTCGCTAGGTGTCACCTATCTGAAGCGCGCCGGGTACGATCCGCGTGCCATGGGCACCGTGCTGCGCAGCCTTGCGCAACAGACCGCGCTCGATGCCCAGCTCACCGGAACCGCCGACAAAGTGCCGGAATGGGCGAGCACCCACCCCGATCCCGCCTCGCGCGTCACAGCGGCGCTCGCGCTGGCCGGCCCGAACGCGCGCGGCATGACCAACCGCGATCTCTTCCTCACCCGCGTCGACGGCATAACCTATGGCGATGATCCCAAGCAGGGCGTGGTCAGTGGGCGCAAGTTCGTCCACCCGGGCTTCCGCCTGAGCTTCCAGGCTCCGCAGGGCTTCTACCTCGTCAACGGCACGCGCTCGGTTTCGATCAGCGGCCAGTCGGGGAAAGGGGAGATGTCCACGGCGCCCTATTCGGGCAATCTCGATGCCTATGTCCGCGCCGTCTTCGCCGGCCTTTCCGATCAGCAGCGCATTGCGCCCGACGATGTCCGCACGACCACGGTCAACGGCATCCCGGCGGCCTATGGCATGACTCGCGTCAACACCAGCGACGGTGCGCGCGATGTCGTCGTCTTCGCCTATGCCTGGGGGGCAGGGCAGGCATTCCACTTTACCACGATCAGTGCGGCCGGCCAGGCCAGCACCTTCGATCCGATGTTTTCGTCGATGCGGCGCATCACCATTGGCGAGGCCGGTGCCGTGCGGGCACGGCGGCTGATGGTGGTGACTGTCAAGAAAGGCGACACCGTGCAGTCGCTCGCGCGGCGCATGGCCTACGACGACCGCCCGCTCGACCGGTTTCTCGTGCTCAATTCGATGTCTGCGCAAACCGCGCTCGTGCCGGGTTCGCGGGTCAAACTGATCGTCTATTGAGGGCCTGCGCCTGATCGGGGAGGCGCCCAGAGCAACAACCGGAATCAGGCGGCAGTCTGGCCGTTACCGGCTGCTGTTTCTGTGTTTTGACCGGCGTTCCCTGCCACACATACGAAAACGGGAGCGCAGCGAACCACGCTCCCGCATTCGACCGGGCAACCGGATTGGTAGAGTCCTTAGAACGGACCCTTGCCGTCTGCGGCGTTGTTCATCTTGGTGGAAACTTGCGTAAAGGTGTTCGAAAGCGAGTTGCCCAGCGCGCCCATGGCGGTGATCGCGGCAACCGCGATCAGGGCGGCAATCAGGCCGTATTCGATGGCCGTGGCGCCTTCTTCGTCCCGAAGAAGCGTCTTGAGAAGTGTCATACGAATGGTCCTCCACATAGCGACTGGCGCCGCTGTCCTGCTCTTTCGCTCCTGCGACCCCCCGGCCACACGAAATTGCCAGTGTCAAAATATCCGGCATTCCCTGCGAAATCGTAAAGACGCATTATCTTGAATTGTTGCTGGCTTTGCTGATGTCTGCGTCGGTCCGGGTAGGCGTTTCCCGTTAGGCAGAAGGCGATCATACGCCGGAAGGCCTACTTTTTGGCCTTCACCAGGTTTGTGTCGATCGTGTTGTACATGAAATGCAGCGAGTTCACGAATGCGTTCATGCCAATGAACATCGTCATTGCAATGACGCCGATGAGCAAGCCATACTCGATGGCGGTAGCACCGGTGTCATCCACCAGTGGCTTGCGGACATAGTCCCACATCAATCGGAGTTCCCCTGTCCGCGTCTTTACTGACTATAAGGCCAGCAGGGCTAACAATAGATAAACGGACTGCCTAAGTATGGAAACGAAGCCGACGCTGCTTGTCGTCGTGGCGCTGGCGCTTCTCGACACTTCCGATCGCGTGCTGATGCAGCGCCGACCCGAGACGCGGGCCCACGGCGGGCTCTGGGAGTTTCCCGGTGGAAAGGTCGAGCCGGGGGAGGGGCCTGCAGCTGCACTCGTCCGGGAGATTTCAGAGGAGCTGTCGGTCACCATACGGGCTGCGGATATGGTCCCACTGATGTTTGCCGCCAATCCTGAAGGCGAAGGTGCGCGCCCGCTGGTGCTTCTGCTCTACACCTGCCGATGCTGGGAAGGCACGCCCGTGCCCGAGCCGGGGAGCGAGCTGCAATGGCTGAACGCCGAGGCGCTGGTGGCACTACCGATGCCGCCGCTCGATGTGCCGCTGGCCGCCGCGTTGCAGCGCCATCTAAAAAACCTGCATTAGGGGTTGCCAAGCCCGGTAGGCGGCTATAGAGGCGCGCTTCCACGCACCCGTAGCTCAGCTGGATAGAGCATCAGACTACGAATCTGAGGGTCGGACGTTCGAATCGTTCCGGGTGCGCCATTTCCCCACATCGCTGGTTGTTGCGCTTCCTTGCTGCAGCTTGGTCGTGTGCGTAACCGCGCCGGCATACCCGTCGAATAGGTATACGAAAGCCGCGCGCGGGAAGCCTTGGCCGTTGCGGATTTCAGGCACTTGGTCCTATAGCGGCGCTTGTGGCGCTCCTCTGAGACGGGGTGCTGTCATGACATCTGCCCTCCCCAGGCTGCCAGACAAGGAACCACTGCATTGGCCCAGACAGCCAAGTCGCCCGCCAAGCCGCGCGTAACCAAAGCGGCAAAGTCGCCGGCCGCTCCGGCCACCGCTCCCGAGGATGAAGCTACCTTCGCACTGCGCAGCCTCCAGCAGGCCCACGCCAACAACAAGCGCTATGACGCGAGCGACGAGGAACTGCTTCACTTCTACGAGCAGATGGTGCTGATTCGCCGCTTCGAGGAGAAGGCTGGCCAGCTTTACGGCCTCGGCCTGATCGGCGGCTTCTGCCACCTCTACATCGGCCAGGAAGCGGTTGCCGTCGGGCTGCAGTCGGCGCTCAAGGAAGGCCACGACAGCGTCATCACCGGCTACCGCGATCACGGACACATGCTGGCCTACGGCATCGATCCCAAGGTGATCATGGCCGAGCTGACCGGGCGCGGCGCGGGCATCAGCCGCGGCAAGGGCGGCTCGATGCACATGTTCTCGACCGACCACAAGTTCTACGGCGGCCACGGCATCGTCGGCGCGCAAGTGCCGCTCGGTGCCGGGCTTGCCTTCGCGCACAAGTATCGCGGCGATGGCGGCGTGTGCATGGCCTATTTCGGTGACGGCGCGGCCAACCAGGGCCAGGTCTACGAAACCTTCAACATGGCCGCCCTGTGGCAGCTGCCCATCGTCTTCGTGGTCGAGAACAACGGCTACGCCATGGGCACCGCGGTCAAGCGCGGCTCGGCTGAAACGCATTTCCATCGCCGCGGCACGGGCTTCCGCATCCCCGGCATGGACGTCAACGGCATGGACGTGCTCGAAGTGCGGGCAGCTGCCGAAGTCGCGCTTGAATATGTCCGCGCCGGCAATGGCCCGGTGCTGATGGAGCTCAACACCTATCGCTACCGCGGCCACTCGATGTCCGACCCGGCCAAGTATCGCAGCCGCGAGGAAGTGCAGGAAATGCGCGACCACCACGATCCCATCGAAGGCGCCAAGCAGGATCTGCTGCGCCGGGGCGTGAGCGAGGATGCGATCAAGGCGATCGACAAGAAGATCCGTGCAATCGTCTCCGAAGCGGCCGATTTCGCCGAAAGCTCACCCGAACCGGCACCTGCCGAACTCTATACCGACGTGCTGGTGGGGACCTACTGACATGGCGATCGATCTGAAGATGCCCGCGCTTTCCCCGACGATGGAGGAAGGCACTCTCGCCAAGTGGCTGGTCAAGCCCGGCGATACCGTGAAGTCCGGCGACATTCTCGCCGAGATCGAGACCGACAAGGCCACGATGGAATTCGAGGCGGTCGACGAAGGCGTTATCGGCGCGCTGATGGTGGCCGAAGGCACCGAAGGCGTGAAAGTCGGCACGGTGATCGCCACGATCACCGGCGATGACGAACCTGCCGCGCCCGCACCCGCGGCCGTCGCTGCCCCGGCTCCGGCTCCCGCTCCGGTCATGGCCGCACCACCACCGGCGCCCGCGCCCGTCGCCGCTCCCGCTCCTGCGCCGGTTCCCGCCGGCACCACCATGACCCCCACCACGGTCCGCGAAGCCTTGCGCGATGCGATGGCCGAGGAAATGCGCGCTGACGACCGCGTCTTCGTGATGGGCGAGGAAGTCGCCGAATATCAGGGCGCCTACAAGGTCACGCAGGGTCTGCTCGAGGAATTCGGTCCGCGCCGCGTGATCGATACGCCGATCACTGAATACGGCTTTGCCGGCATCGGCACCGGCGCGGCCATGGGCGGTCTGCGTCCGATCATCGAGTTCATGACGTTCAACTTCGCCATGCAGGCGATCGACCACATCATCAATTCGGCGGCCAAGACCAACTATATGTCGGGCGGCCAGATGCGTTGCCCGATCGTGTTCCGCGGCCCCAACGGCGCAGCCGCGCGCGTCGGCGCGCAGCACAGCCAGAACTATGCGCCGTGGTACGCCTCGGTCCCCGGCCTTATCGTCATCGCACCTTATGATGCGGCCGACGCCAAGGGCCTCCTGAAGTCCGCAATCCGCAGCGAGGACCCGGTCGTCTTCCTCGAGAACGAACTGGTCTACGGCCGAAGCTTCGATGTGCCGGCGCTCGATGATTACACCGTGCCCATCGGCAAGGCGCGCACCATGCGTGCCGGGCGCGATGTCACCATCGTCAGCTATTCGATCGGCGTCGGCCTCGCACTCGAAGCCGCTGAAAAGCTCGCCGCCGAAGGCATCGAGGCCGAAGTGCTCGATCTGCGCACCCTGCGCCCGCTCGACAAGGCCGCCGTGCTCGAAAGCCTGTCGCGCACCAACCGCATGGTCGTGGTCGAGGAAGGCTTCCCGCTCTGTTCGATCGCCTCGGAGATCATCGGCATCGCGATGGAAGAAGGCTTCGATCACCTCGATGCCCCAGTCCTGCGCGTCTGCAATGAAGACGTCCCTCTGCCCTATGCCGCCAACCTCGAGAAGCTCGCGCTGGTCGATACGGCGCGCGTGATCGCGGCGGTTAAGAAGGTCTGCTACCGCTGATCTGATGGAGTCTGCTGCAGGCGATATCGAACTCAGCCCCCCTGAACGGCTCGCGGTGCTCTATGCACCGCGCCGCTATCAGGCGCTGTGGGAGGGCTTCCTTCTGCTCGACCGGCGGCTTGCCGATGCTGCGCGTGAGGGGCGCGATCCGCTGATGATCCAGCTGCGCCTCGCCTGGTGGCGCGACCGGTTCGATCAGTCTGTCGCCGAATGGCCGTTGGGTGAGCCGTTGCTGGCCTTGCTCCGCGCATGGGATGCCGAACGCGCGGCGCTGCGCGGGTTGGTCGATGGCTGGGAAGCCCGCATCGTCGGCGAAGATGGCGGCGCAGAGCTCGGCAAGGCACGTCTCGAGGCGGTCTGCGCCCTCGCGCGCCTCAGCGGCGTGCGCCCCGGCGAGAGCATCCGCCGCGCCGCGGCCGAATGGCTGGGGCTTGAACCCGCCGAGGGTCGCACACCTATTGTTCCGGGAACCCTGCGCCCGCTGGTGATCCTGCGCGGTATGGCCTTGCGCGAAGCGGCAAGCCGTCCGGGCGGCCCCTTGCGCGATTTCCTCGCCATTCTCCGCATCGGCCTGATCGGGCGCTGAATCTCTGACCAAAATGGCAGGACTTGCCCCTGCCGCATGGGCGCCTTGCAGCTTATCCTGAGGATTGTACCCCCAGGGGAGGCCCAGCAATGAACCGAATGCTCGTGGGCGCGCTTGGCGCGCTGCTGCTCATGGCCTCGGGCCTGTTCTGGTGGCAGGGCCGCGCGGCCGTCTCGCCCCCATCGGCGCCGACCCAACTCGCGCTTGCCTCGGCGGCTGCTGCCGAGGAGGCACTGCCCGATTCCGAAGCCGGCGATGCCATCGGCCCCGGCCTCCCCGAAGCCAATGAAGCCACGCGCGAGCAGAAGCGCTTCGACCGGCTCGACAAGAACCGCGATGGCAAGATCACCCGCACCGAAATGGTCAGCCCGCGCGTCAAGGATTTCCGCAAGCTCGATGTCGACGGCAACAACCTGCTGACGTTCGATGAATGGTCCGTCGCAACAGACAACCGCTTCAAGGCCGCGGACAAGAACGGCGACGGCAGCCTGAACCGCGGGGAGTTTGCGACGACAAAGCAGAAAAAGGCGAAGAAGCCTGCTTGCAAGTGTTGAAGTGGTTCACGCGGAGACGCAGAGGAAGCAGGGAGACGCAGAGAAGGAGAGAGTGAGGCGCCGCAGGCTTTCTGCAACCCGGTTCGCCCCCCGCCATAGATTGGTGAAAGAGAGCGGCTTCGCCGCAAACGCAACCGCTGTGCGCCTCTCTACTTTCTCCGCGTCTCTGCGTGACCCCTCCTTAGCTCACCAATGGCAGCCACCCCGCCAGATCAACCTTGGCCCGCGCCGTATAGGCTTCCTTGCGCTGCTTCTTCCTGATCGAGGGATCCGGCGGCGGGAACAGGCCGAAATTCACGTTCATCGGCTGATAGGTCTCGGCCTCGGCATCCCCGGTGATATGCGCCAGCAGCGCCCCCAGCGCGGACGTGCGCGGCGGCGGCGTCCAGTCGCGGCCGGTCAGCTGCGCTGCCGTCATCAAGCCTGCCAGCAGCCCCACCGCACCGCTTTCGACATAGCCCTCGCAGCCGGTGATCTGCCCGGCAAAGCGGATATGCGGCGCCGATTTCAGCCGCAGTTGCCGGTCCAGCAGTGTCGGCGAATTGAGGAAGGTGTTGCGGTGCAGCCCGCCCAATCGCGCGAACTCGGCCTGCTCCAGCCCCGGGATCGTGCGGAACACGCGCACCTGCTCGGCATGCTTCAGCTTGGTCTGGAAGCCGACCATGTTCCACAAGGTGCCGAGCTTGTTGTCCTGCCGTAATTGCACCACGGCGTAAGGCCAGCGACCGTTCGGATGCTCGGCCGTCGCCCAGTGCGGGTTGTCGAGCCCCACTGGCTTCATCGGCCCGAAGCGCAAGGTCTCCACCCCGCGCGCGGCCATGACCTCGATCGGCATGCAGCCATCGAAGTAGGGCGTGCTGGCCTCCCATTCCTTGAACTCGGTCTTCTCGCCCGCGAGCAGCTCCTCGCGGAAGGCGAAGTACTGGTCCTTCGTCATCGGACAATTGATGTAGTCGCGCCCGTCGCCGCCCATCGCGAGGCTGGCTTCCGCCCCCTTGTCCCAGCGCGAGGCCATCCAGGCGACGTCCATGTTGATGGACTCGCGGTAGACGATGGGGGCGATGGCATCGAAGAAGGCAAGGGCATCCGCGCCCGTCGCCGCGCCGATGCTGGTGGCGAGGGCAGGGGCGGTGAGCGGACCGGTCGCGACAATCGTCAGTCCATCGGTTGGCAGCACATCGACCCGCTCGCGCACGATCTCGAGCGTCGGCTGCGCACGCAGCATGGCCTCCACTTCCGCCGAAAACACATCGCGGTCGACCGCAAGTGCCGAGCCTGCCGGAACCCGCGCCTTGGCCGCCGCCGTCATCAGCAGGCTGTCGCACTGGCGCATCTCGTAGTGCAGCAGGCCGACCGCGTTCTTCTCGTCATCGTCCGAACGAAACGAGTTGGAACACACAAGCTCCGCCAGACCATCGCTGTTGTGCGCTGCCGTGCTGTCGCCGCCTCCGCGCATTTCCGAAAGCCGCACGCGGATGCCGCGCCGCGCCAGCTGCCACGCCGCCTCGCTTCCGGCCATGCCGCCGCCGATGATGTGAACCTGATGCGTCATGCAATGCGCATTGGCATTGCGCCCCGCCCCTCGCAAGCCCTAGGGACCGCAAGGGAAGGGGAGGCCATGCCGCAGCGCGCCTTGATCGAACAACGTCCGTGGCTGCTCGCCAGCCTCGTCGCAGGGATCAGCTACTGGTTCGTCGCGGGCAGCTGGATACCCGGCCTCTACCTCATCCTGTGGAAAGGGGCGGGGGTCGGCCTGCTTGCCGTCTACGCCTGGCGCCACCACCCGGTGGCGGACGCGCACCGCATCGCGCTCGTCATGGCGCTCGGCGCGCTGGGCGACATGATACTTGAAGTGGACTTTACCTTTGGGGCGTTGGCGTTCGTGCTTGGGCACCTCATGGCCATCGCGCTCTACCGCAAGCACCAGCGTCAGGTGATGCCCACGGCGGAGCGCGCTGTAACGGCAGCCCTGTTGCTTATCATTCCCTTTCTCAGTTTCGAGCTGACGCGGCGGCCGGAAGTCGCGCTCTATGCATTTGGCCTCGGCGGCATGGCGGCTGCCGCCTTCGCCAGCGACTTCCCGCGCCGGCGGGTTGCGCTGGGTGCCGCGATGTTTGCGCTATCCGACCTGCTGATCTTCGCGCGCATGGGGCCGCTGGCAGAGAGCGCAATCCCGCACCTGCTGGTCTGGCCGCTCTACTATTTCGGCCAGTTCCTCATCACTGTCGGCGTGATCGGCGCGCTGCGGCGCAGGGGGCAGTTCTTTGCACCCTAGCTTCGTCATTCCCGCGAAGGCGGGAATCCAGAGCGGCTAGCGCTGTGCTTTCGGGCCCTGGATTCCCGCCTTCGCGGGAATGACGAGGGTTGGTGCTTTCAGGGCAGGACGACCGCCCCGTCGCTCCCGCGCGCCAGCGGCCCATGCGCCGTCACCGCGCTCAGCGGCAGTGCTGCGTAGACATGCGGGAACAGCTGCCCCCCGCGCGAAGGCTCCCACTTCACCGCATCGCCCAGCGCCGCAAGGTCCACCGCCGCGACATGAAGATCGGTCTGCCCGGCAAAGTGCTTGTTTACGGTTTCGGTAACCTGCTCTGCGGTAGACAGATGAATGTAGCCATCCGCCAGATCGATCGGCGCACCGGCAAACACGCCGTCCCGCAGCAGAATGTCCATCTGCCCGGCGGTCAGGACCTTGTAGGCGACAACCTCAAGCTGGCTCACGCTTCAGCTTCCGCTTCTGGCTCGCCCTCTTCCTCGGCCAGACGCACGGCGCTCACCACCTGTTCGCCGCCTGAGACGTTGAACAGCCGCACCCCCGCCGAGCCGCGCCCGATCACGCGCAACGATTCAAGCGGCAGGCGGATCAGCTTGGCCTGATCGGTCACCAGCATCAGCTGATCGGCCTGGCTTGCCGGGAAGCTCGCCACCACCGGGCCATTGCGGGCGATGTTGTCGATATTGGTGATGCCCTGGCCGCCGCGCCCGGTCCGGCGATACTCGTAAGCCGAAGAGAGCTTGCCATAGCCATTGGCGCAGACCGTCAGGATGAACTGTTCGCGCGCCTGCAATTCGGCCATGCGCTCGGGCGCAATCGAAGGCTCGCCCTCCTTCTCGCCCTTCCACGGCGCGAAGCGGACGTATTCCTCGCGCTCCTCCGCGCTGGTGCCGACGCGGTGGAGGATCGAGAGCGAGATCACCTCGTCATCGCCCTTCAGCGTCATGCCGCGCACGCCGGTCGAAGTGCGGCTCGTGAATTCGCGCACTTCATCGCCGGCAAAGCGGATCGCCTTGCCGCTGCGCGTCGCCAGCAGCACATCATCGGTGGGATCGAGCAGCGCGACGCCGATCAGCCGGTCCTCGTCGCCTTCCTCGAAGCGCATGGCGAACTTGCCGTTCGAGGGGATGTTGGCAAAGGCATCCATCGCGTTGCGGCGCACGTTGCCCTTGGCGGTGGCAAACACCACCGAGAGCTTGCCCCATTCCGCCTCGTCCTCGGGCAGCGGCAGCACCGTGGCAATCGTCTCGCCCGCGTCCAGTGCGGGGAGCAGATTGACCATCGGCCGCCCGCGCGTCGTCGGCCCGCCTTCGGGCAGGCGCCAGACCTTCAGGCGATAGACCTTGCCTGCAGTCGAGAAGAACAGCACCGGCGTGTGAGTCGAAGTGACGAACATCGTCGCCACCGCATCCTCTTCCTTGGTCGCCATGCCGCTGCGGCCCTTGCCGCCCCGGTTCTGCGCGCGGAAAGTCGAAAGTGGAGTGCGCTTGATGTAGCCGTCGAGGGTGATCGTGACGACCATGTCCTCGCGCTCGATCAGGTCCTCGTCCTCGATCCCGTCGGCCGGCGCGGTGATCTCGCAGCGGCGCGGGGTGGCATAGGCATCGCGCACTGCGACCAGTTCCTCGCGCATTACCGCATAGAGCTTCTCGCGGTCGGCGAGGATCGCGAGGTACTCGGCAATCGCCTTCGACAGTACTTCGAGCTCGGCGCCGATCTCGTCGCGTCCCAGCGCGGTCAGGCGGTGAAGCCTGAGGTCGAGAATCGCGCGGACCTGCGTTTCGCTGAGGCGGTAGCTGCCGCTCTCGCCTTCCAGCGCCTCGTCCTCGATCGCCTCGACCAGACGGATATAGGGCGCGATGTCACCGATCGGCCATTCGCGCGCCATCAGCGTCTCGCGCGCCAGCGCTGGGTTGGCCGAGGCGCGGATAATGCGCACAACCTCGTCGAGATTGGAGACCGCGACGACGAGCCCGAGCAGGATATGCGCCCGGTCGCGCGCCTTGTTCAGCTCGAACTTGGTGCGGCGCTGGATCACTTCCTCGCGGAACTGGACGAAGGCCTCGATGATGTCGCGCAGCGTCAGGATTTCCGGCCGCCCGCCCCGGATCGCCAGCATGTTGGCCGGGAAGTTCGATTGCGCGGGCGTGTTGCGCCAGATCTGGTTGAGCACGACTTCGGGCGTCGCATCGCGCTTGAGGTCGATGACCACGCGCACGCCTTCGCGGTTCGATTCGTCGCGGATGTCCGAGATGCCCTCGATCCGCTTGTCCTTTGCGGCTTCGGCGATCTTCTCGACCAGGCTGTTCTTGCCGACCTGATAGGGGATCGAGGTGAGCACGATCGACTTGCGCCCGTCGCCGCGCCCGCCCTTGGTATCCTCGATCTCGTGCCGCGCGCGCATCACGATCGAGCCGCGGCCTTCGTGATAGGCCTTGCGCGCGCCGCTGGCGCCGAGGATCAGCGGCGCGGTCGGGAAATCGGGGGCTGGGATGATCTGGATCAGCTCGTCGATGGTGATTGCCGGGTTCGCCATATAGGCAAGGCAGCCGTCGATCACTTCGCCGAGGTTATGCGGCGGGATATTGGTCGCCATGCCGACCGCGATGCCGCCTGCGCCGTTGACGAGGAGGTTCGGGAACCGCGCCGGCAGCACTTGCGGCTCGTTTTCCGAGCCGTCGTAGTTGGGCTGGAAATCGACCGTATCCTTGTCGATATCCGCCATCAGCGCATCGGCCACCTTGGCTAGGCGCGCTTCGGTATAGCGCATCGAGGCCGGCGGATCGGGGTCCATCGAGCCGAAGTTGCCCTGGCCGTCGATCAGCGGCAGCCGCATCGACCAGTCTTGCGTCATGCGCGCCAGCGCGTCATAGATCGCGCTGTCGCCATGCGGGTGGTACTTGCCCATGCAATCGCCGACGATACGCGCCGATTTGCGATAAGCCTTGGTCGAAGTGAATCCGTTTTCGTGGCTGGTCCACAGGATGCGGCGGTGGACGGGCTTCAGGCCGTCGCGCACATCGGGCAGCGCTCGGCTCACGATCACGCTCATCGCGTAATCGAGGTAGCTCGTCTTCATTTCATCGACGATGTCGATCCGCTGGAACTCGTGGTCCGGCAGCGGGGCGGGTGGGTCGATCAGGCCAGTATCATCGCTCACGTCGGTGGCTTTTTCATTTGCTGTCAGGGAAGCTCAAGGCACTAGGCCAAAGCCCCGGCAAACACCAGAAAACCGCCCGGATCAGCGCGGCTTTTCCACACATGCGAACGCGGATGCTGATAATACCTGAACAATGAGACGAATTGGTATTCAATCCGGGTTCACCCGGTGGGTTCCAATGCAGCAAGGCGTTGCCAAGGCGGCGATTTGCCGCCAGAGGTTCGGCGCGGACGGAGTGAAAGACATGTCCATTCTGCCGATGTTTTGGGATACGGCCCGGGGCAGGAACGATCTGGGGACCGGTCCGGTCTGCCGGAGTGGGCCAGGAGGAGACGAAGTGATGCGGGGTAATGCAATGAAATTCATGACAGCGCGGGCCGCGCTCGCTGTGGCGCTGTCAACCGGTCTTGCCGCTGGCAGCGTGCTGCTCGGTGCCGCACCGGCTATCGCGAAGGAAAAGGAAGCCCCCAAGGGCGGCACCTATTCCAAGGAATTCATCGCCGTCGCCGGCCCTGTGCAGAAGCTGGTGCAGGACGCGCAGGCCGCCAAGGCCAAGGGCACGCCCGACGCGCAGATCAAGGCCACGCTGGGCGGTGCTGCCGAGGCAGTCGCAAAGGCTGAAGCCGCGGCCAAGACCGGGCAGGACAAGCTTGCCGCCGGCCAGTTCGCGGTTCAGCTCGGCGGCTTCCTTGAAGACAACGCGATGCGCTCGCGCGGCATCAAGAACATGATCGACAGCGGCCTGCTCGAGCCGGACAAGATCCCGACCTTCAACTTCTATCTGGGCAACTTCGCCTATTCGGCGAAGGACTTCCAGGGCGCGATCGAGCCGCTGACGAAGGCTATCCAGGGCAATGTCACGGAAGACGCCGCGGCTGAAATGCTCGCTGACTCCTACACGCAGCTTGGCAAGCCCGCAGAAGGTATCGCCGCGCTCAAGACGGCCTACGATGCCCGCAAGGCAGCAGGAGGCAACGTACCCGACAACTGGTACACGCGCGCCAAGATCATCGCTTACAAGGCGAAGCTCGGGCCGCAGGCGATCGAGTGGTCGACGCTCGAAGTCGCCGCGCAGCCGACCGCGCTCAACTGGCTCGGCGCTGGCCAGCTCGCGCGCGAGTTCGGCGGCTTCGGCAAGGAAGAGTCGCTCGATCTGGGCCGTCTGTTCCTGCGCAGCGGCGCGCTCGACAACGAGAAGCAGTATGTCGCGCGTGAATTCATCGAATACGTTCAGGCTGCGGACCCGCGCCGTCTGCCTGGCGAAACGGTGAAGATCATCGAGCTCGGCCTTTCAAAGGGTGCGCTCGATGCCAGCGACGTGTTTGTCAGCGACTCGCTCGCGCAGGCGAAGGGCCGTATCGCGGCGGACAAGGCCTCGCTCGTCGGCCTCGAAAAGGACGCCCGCGCTTCTGCCGATGGCAAGCTCGCGGTCGCGACGGCCGATGCCTATCTCTCCTATGACAACCCCGCCAAGGCCGAGGAACTCTACCAGCTCGCGCTGACCAAGGGCGGCACGTTCGACATGGACCGCGCCGAGACCCGCCTCGGCATCGCCCAGCTCGATCAGGACAAGTTCGACGCGGCGAAGGCCAGCTTTGCCAAGGTCGGCGGCGTGCGCGCTCCGCTGGCCAGGCTGTGGTCGGTCCTCGCAGACCAGAAGGCCAAGCCCTGATCGGCTGAGCGCCTCAAGGCAAACGGAAAGGGCGGCCTCGCGGGGCCGCCCTTTTTGTTTCCGGCGTTGAGCTGTGCTGCTCTGGTTCCCCGCCTTCGCGGGGATGACGAAGTCTTGAGCGGTTCACCTTCTTGCGTCGTCATTCCCGCGAAGGCGGGAATACAGAGCGGCTGAGGCCGATGCTCTGCGGCTATGATCTCACTGCACCTCGCTGAACTCGCCGGTTTCTTCGTCGAGGACATGCAGCACCCCGTCCGAGATCGCGAAGAACGCGCCGCGCAGCCGCAGTTCGCCGGCGGCTTCCTTGCGGCGCACGCAAGGGAAGGTGCGCAAGTTGGCAAGGCTGACCTTCACCCCGGCCTGCTCCATCGCGCGCTCGGCCAGGCGGCCGCTGGTGCCATGGGCATGGACGACGCCGTCGCGCGCCGGGCTGAGGAGGCCGATCCAGTCGTTGATGAAGCCGCCTTCGCCGGGCTCTGTGCCTTCCAGCTCCTGCGTCAGCGCCGCGCGGCAGCCACCGCACATGCCATGGCCGAGCACGACGATCTTGCGGACTTTGAGCACCTGGACCGCAAATTCGAGCGCTGCGGAAACACCGTGGTAGCCGGGCGAGGTCTCGAACGGCGGCACCAGCGCGGCCACATTGCGCACCACGAACATCTCGCCCGGGTCGGTATCGAAGATCTGCGCGGGATCGACGCGGCTGTCCGAACAGGCGATCACCATGACCGGCGGCTCTTGTCCCTCGCGCAACTGGTGCCAGCGCTCGAGCCGCGGGGTCCAGCCATTCGTGCGGAAGCGGCGATAGCCTTCGATGAGGTGATCGAGCTCTGGTGAGAAAGGTCTGGCCATAAGGGGTCTGTTGCAGCGTACGAATGCATCTTTCAAGTCATGCTTCATGCGCCTATCTGAACCGCCATGAACGATCAGACCCCGATTGCCGCGCCGGATCGCCCGGCGCGTGCTCGCAAGCCCGATTGGATCCGGGTCAAGGCACCCACCAGCAAGGGTTATGAGGAAACGCGCGGCCTCATGCGCAGCCTCGGGCTCAACACGGTGTGCGAGGAAGCGGCCTGCCCGAACATCGGCGAGTGCTGGACGAAGAAGCACGCGACCGTCATGATCCTCGGCGATGTCTGCACCCGCGCCTGCGCCTTCTGCAACGTCAAGACCGGCATGCCGCGCAAGGTCGATGCGAGCGAGCCGGGCCATGTCGCCGAAGCTGCCGCCAAGCTTGGGCTCGAACACATCGTGGTGACTTCGGTCGATCGCGATGACTTGCCCGATGGCGGCGCGAGCCAGTTTGTGAAGGTGATCGAGGCTTTGCGCGCCGCGACGCCGAAGACCACGATCGAGATCCTGACCCCGGATTTCCGCGGCAAGATGCGCAGCGCGGTCGAGGCGATCATGGCGGCGGGGCCCGACGTCTACAACCACAACCTTGAAACCGTGCCGCGGCTCTATCCCACCATCCGCCCCGGCGCGCGCTACTACGCCTCGCTGCGCCTGCTCGAAGAGGTCAAGCACCACGATCCGCGCGTCTTCACCAAGTCGGGCGTCATGCTCGGGCTCGGCGAGGAACGGCTCGAAGTGCATCAGGTGATGGACGACATGCGTTCGGCCGGCATCGATTTCCTCACCATGGGCCAGTACCTCCAGCCCACGCCCAAGCACGCGCCGGTGATCGATTTCGTGACGCCGCAGGCCTTTGCCGCCTATGGCGCGATCGCCCGCGCCAAGGGCTTCCTGCAGGTCGCGTCGAGCCCGCTGACCCGGTCGAGCTACCACGCCGGCGAAGATTTTGCCGAAATGCGCGCCGCCCGCGAAGCCCAACTGGCGAAGGCCGCCGCGAGGGGCTGATCCCATGCCGGTGATCAACCAGCAGCGGCGGCTCGCCTGGTCGGCCGAGGAGATGTTCGATCTCGTCGCCGACGTGAAGCGCTACCCGGAGTTCCTCCCCTGGGTCGTCGCGACGCGCATCAAGTCCGACAGCGAGACGGAGATGGTAGCCGACATGATGGTCGGTTTCAGCGCCCTGCGCGAAAAGTTCACCTCGCGCGTGCTGAAGGAACGCCCGAACCGCATCGCGGTCGAGTACCTCGACGGGCCCCTGAAGCGCCTTTCGAACACCTGGGAATTCCGCGCCGAGGAAGATGGCAGCTGCGTGATCGACTTCAACGTCGATTTCACCTTCCGCAGCGCGATTCTGGAAGCGCTGGCCGGCCAGTATCTCGACCGTGCCTTCCGCAAGATGGTCGCCGCCTTCGAAACGCGCGCGGAAAAGGTCTACGGCAGCAGAAGCTCAAGCGCGACCAGCGCCGCCTGAAGCCGCACTTCGGCGCGGGTTTTCGCGGTCTCGAACACCTTGAACTCGGCATTTACGGCCTCGGGATCCTCGCCGCGCTCGGCCTTGGCAAAGACGACCGTCCCCACCGGCTTCTGCTCGCTGCCGCCATCCGGCCCAGCGATCCCGGTGATTGCCACCGCAACCTGCGCTCTCGAATGCTTGAGCGCGCCTTGCGCCATTGACCAGGCCACCGCGACCGAAACCGCGCCGAAGGTATCGATCAGATCGGTCGAGACGCCCAGCATCTCGTGCTTGGCCTCGTTCGAATAAGTCACGAAACCGCGATCGACCACGGCGGATGATCCGGCGATCTCGGTCAGCGCTGCGGCAACGAGCCCGCCAGTGCAGCTTTCCGCCACCGCCACCATGCGGCCGGCCGCCTTGTTTTCGGCAATCACCCGCGCGGCGAGGGCGGTGAGTTCAGCGGGAAGCAGGGTGTCCATCGCTCAGGCCGCCGGGCAGATCGGCAGGTCGGACTTCTTGCTGGCACCCACCGCGCCGCGCACCTTGGGCTTGTCCGCCATCACGAGAACGAAGGTCACCAGTTCCGCCGTGTTTTCCGGGGGAAGGGGTGAGAGCAGCCTTGTCGCGCGCTCGATCGCCTTGCACTGGCCGGGCTTGATCCCCCTGGTCACGACGGCGGCGACCATGCCTTCCGCAAATGGCTGCAGCGCCTCGTCCGAAAGGCTCGAGACGATATCCTTGAGCTTGTCGTCATTGCCGCCGAGCTTGACCAGCGCCGCACGCGCTTCCGGCCAGGCCGCGCTCTTGCGCGCTGCATAGCGCTGCACCAGCGAGGAACCCTGCGTCGCGAAATAGCCCTGCGGCGAGAGCTGCGGACGGCAGGTCTTCATGGTGGAATCCATCACCACCGGCAGCGCATAGGTCACAAGGCTCGTTACCTCGCGCTCGCTCAGGCAGGCCGGTTCCTGCGCCGCGGCGAGTTCCGCTGCGCCGAGCGAGGTCAGCGCCGCGCCCCAGACCAAGTTCCGTACCAGCGACATGAACCGCAACTCCTTCAGCCGCGCGCGATGACAGTGGCCACCGCCTGCGCAGCAATCCCTTCGCCGCGACCGGTGAAGCCGAGCCGCTCGGTGGTTGTCGCCTTGACGCTCACCGCGGCGATGTCAATCGCCAGAATCGCCGCGAGCCGTGCCCGCATGGCTGCCTTGTGGGGGCCAATGCGCGGAGTCTCGCAGATGATCGTGACATCGACGTTGCCAATGGCATAACCCGCCGCGGCCACCAGTGTTCCTGCATGCGCGAGGAACCGGTCCGATGCGGCACCCCGCCACTGCGGGTCCGATGGCGGGAAGTGATCGCCGATATCACCCGCCGCCACCGCGCCCAGCAGCGCATCGACCAGCGCATGGATGGCGACGTCAGCGTCGGAGTGCCCGGCAAGGCCTTTGGAATGCTCGATTTTCATGCCGCATAGCCATAGTTCTTCGCCCTCGGCAAGGCGGTGAACGTCGTAGCCCATGCCGGTGCGCACGGCGGGGAGTGTCATGCCGTCATCCTTCAGATCTTCCGCAAAAGTGACTTTCTTGAGCCGCTCGTCGCCCGGAACGAGCGCGACAGCCAGCCTTGCCGCTTCGGCAACGGCAGCGTCATCGCCTGCATCCGCTGCGCCATCCCATACCCGGTGCGCGGCAAGGATCGCATCGAAGTGGAAGGCTTGCGGGGTCTGCACGCGGTAAAGCCCGTCGCGCTCGACAAAGGCGCCGCGCAGCCCCTCCGCCCCGCGCACCACGCTGTCCACCACCGGCAGCACCGGAATGGCACCGGGCCGGGCTTCGAGCGCGGTGACCAGCGCCGCAATAACCGCCTCGGGAAGATCGGGCCGTGCCGCATCGTGGATCAGCACATGATCGGGTACATCGCCTGCAAGTGCTTCCAAGCCGGCGCGCACCGATCCCTGGCGGCTCGCCGCGCCGTGGACGAAGAGCACGCCGGGCAGTCCGGCCAGTGCCTCCTTTGCGGTATCTTCCCAGTTTGCGGGGATCACTGCCACGATCGGCGAAACCCCGGCCCTGGCGAGCGCTTCCACCGAATGCCGCACCAGCGGCTTGCCCCGCCAAAGCGCAAACTGCTTGGGCACCGTTCCACCCGCACGCAGACCTTGCCCGGCGGCGACGACAACAGCGGCAACGGAAGCGGATGCAGGCAGGCTCATGCACCGCCCCTTACAGTCCTTGCCGCAAACCGCGCAATCGACTAAGCGCATGCCTCTTTTTTAGGCAGACCCTTATGAGCGAACTTCCCGCCCCGCCCGAGCTCAAGCCGATCATGGTCGGCCCAGTGCGCATTGCGCAGCCCGTCGTGCTGGCGCCGATGACGGGTGTCTCGGATCTGCCGTTCCGCACCATGGTCCGCCGGTTCGGCTCGGGCCTCAATGTGACGGAAATGATCGCCAGTCCCGCCGCGATCCGCGAAACGCGCCAGTCGATCCAGAAAGCGGCGTGGCACCCCACGGAAGAGCCGGTCTCGATGCAGCTCATGGGCAACGAGCCCGCGCAGATGGCCGAAGCGGCCCGCATCTCGGAAGACAAGGGCGCGGCAATCATCGACATCAACATGGGCTGCCCGGTGCGCAAGATCGTCAGCGGCGATTGCGGCTCGGCGCTGATGCGCGACATCCCGCTCGCCACCGCGCTGATCGCGGCGACGGTCAAGGCGGTCAAGGTGCCGGTCACCGTCAAGATGCGCATGGGCTGGTGTCATGACAGCCTCAACGCGCCCGAGCTTGCGCGCATCGCGCAGGATCTCGGCGCGCAGATGATCACCGTCCACGGCCGCACCCGCAACCAGATGTACAAAGGCAGCGCCGACTGGGCTTTTGTGCGGAAGGTGAAGGATGCGGTTTCGATCCCGGTCATCGTCAACGGCGATATCTGCGGGATCGAGGACGCCGCCGCTGCCATCGAGCAGAGCGGAGCGGACGGCCTGATGATCGGGCGCGGCGCCTATGGCAAACCGTGGCTGCTGGGGCAGGTCATGCACTGGCTCGATACCGGCGAATATCGCCCCGAACCCACCCTTGCCGAGCAATATGCCCTGATCACAGAGCATTATCATGCAATGCTCGAGCATTATGGCACCATCACCGGCGTCAACATGGCGCGCAAGCACTTGGGGTGGTACACCAAGGGCCTGGCCGGTTCGGCGGAGTTCCGCAACCGCGTGAACTTCATCGACGATCCCAAAGTCGTGCTTGCTTCACTTGCCGAGTTCTATGGCCGCGCGATGGCTGCCCCTGCCAGCCGCGCGGCGGCATGAGCGGTCCTGCCGACTGGCGCAAGGTTGGCGATAGCGCGCGACCTGATCCCAAGCGCATCGTTGCCAGTTTGCCGCTGGCGATATTCACACTGGCGCTCGACCTCACCATCGCCGCCGCCAATCCCGCAGCCGAACAGCTGGCCGGGCAAGGCGCCCGCAGGCTGGTCGGCAAGGCAGTGGAGGATGTCTTCGCCTTCGAGGAGCCGCTCATCCTGCGCCGTCTGGCCGAGGGTGAAGCGCAGCTTCTTGCGCGCGATTCGCTTGTCCGCATTCTCGGTGCGCCCGCGCGCCGGATCGACGTCATGACCTCTCCGGTCGCCTATTTCCCTGGGTGGCAGCTTCTCGCGCTCAGCGAGGGTGTCGGGGTCGAGGCGCTTTCGGGCGACGGCGGCGGAGCCGGGGCGGGGGAGGGCACACCGCTGCGCGCGCCCGAAGTCCTCGCGCATGAGATCAAGAACCCACTGGCGGGCATTCGCGGCGCGGCGCAGCTCCTGGGCCGCAAGCTGGGCGATACCGACCGGGCGCTCACCGAACTTATTACCGGTGAAGTCGACCGCATTGCCAAGCTGGTCGACCAGATGCAGTCGCTCTCCCGCCGTGGGCGCGAGCCCGGAACCGCCTGCAATCTGCACGAAGCCGTGCGCCGCGCGCAAGCGGTGGTGGCGGCGGGGCACGGCGGATTTGTGGTCGAGGAAGAGTTCGATCCCTCGCTGCCGCCGGTCATGGCCAATCCCGATGCGCTGGTGCAGGTCTTGCTCAACCTCTTCACCAATGCGCGAGAGGCCTGCGAAACCGCGCGCGAGCCCCGCATCGCCGTGCGCACCCGCTTTGCCAGCGGCATCCAGCTCCATGCCGGCCCCGGGGGCAAGCCGCTGCGCCTGCCAATCGAGCTGCGCGTCAGCGACAATGGCCCCGGCATCGATCCGGCCCTGCGCGATCACATTTTCGATCCTTTCGTGACCGGCAAGAAGAACGGGCAGGGCCTTGGCCTCGCGCTTGTCCAGAAGCTTGTGCGCGAAATGAACGGACGCGTGACGCACGACCGCGATGATTTGCGCGGATGGACGCATTTCCGCCTGCATCTGCCCGTGGCTGGAGCCGTGAAACCATGAAGCGCCGTATTCTTCTCGTGGAGGACGACGCCTCGATTGCGCTCGTCATCACGGCGGCGCTCGAGGCCGAAGGCTATGACGTCTCCCGCTGTGCCTCGATAGCCGATCGTGACCGGCTGCTGGCGGAGCGACAGTATGGCCTGATGCTCACCGACGTGGTGCTGACCGACGGCGATGGAATGGAAACCCTCGGGCGCGTGCGCGAGACGGCCCCGCACATGCCGGTGATCATCCTTTCGGCACAGAACACGCTCGATACGGCTGTCCGCGCGAGCGATACCGGCGCCTTCGAATACTTCCCCAAGCCCTTCGATCTCGATGAACTGGTCCGCACGGTGCGGCAGGCCATCGGTTCCAGCGAGAGCGCCGGCGCCGAGGAAATCGCCGAGGACGTTGCCCCCGGCTTGCCGCTGGTGGGCCGCAGCCTCGCCATGCAGACGGTCTACCGCATGATCACGCGCGTGCTGCGCAACGATTTGACCGTCCTCATCCTTGGCGAATCCGGCACGGGCAAGGAACTGGTGGCCGAGGCGATCCATCAGCTCGGCAAGCGCAATGCCGGGCCCTTCATTGCCGTCAATACCGCCGCCATCCCCAGCGATCTCATTGAAAGCGAACTGTTCGGGCACGAAAAGGGCGCCTTTACCGGCGCTGTCACACGCCGCATCGGCAAGTTCGAACAAGCACGCGGCGGTACGCTGTTTCTCGACGAAATAGGCGACATGCCGCTGGATGCGCAGACCCGGCTGCTGCGTGCGCTGCAATCGGGCCGCATCCGCCGTGTCGGCGGCACCGAGGAAATCACGCTCGACTGCCGCATCGTTGCAGCCACCAACCGCGACCTTGAACCGATGATCGCGGCCGGCACCTTCCGCGAGGATCTCTATTATCGCCTCGCCGTTGTGCCGATTTCGCTGCCCCCCTTGCGCGAGCGCGCCGATGATATCGAGGCGCTGGCCCGCCACTTCCTTGTCCGTGCAGCGGGGGAGGGCCTGCCGCGCCGCCAGTTGACTGCAGCCGGCGCAGCGCTGCTTGCGCGGCAGCCTTGGCGCGGCAATGTGCGCGAGCTGCGCAATTTCGTCTATCGCCTCGCGCTGCTCGCCCGCGATGAAGTGATCGATGCCGCCACCATTGAGCCGCTGCTGGCACAGGACCGCGCTCAGCCGCATCCCGGACTCGCGGCGCCGGTGCTGGCAGCCGATTTCGCCGAGGCGCTCTCCAATTGGCTCGCTCAGGAAGAACCGGGCGAGGGCGAACTCTACAGCGCCGCGCTTGCCGCATTCGAGCGCCCGCTGTTCCTTCATGCGCTGTCTGTCACCGGCGGCAACCAGCTGCGCGCCGCGCGCCTGCTCGGCATCAACCGCAACACGCTGCGCAAGCGCCTCTCCGAGTTGTCGATCCATCCTGAAGACGCGGCCACGCGCGGCTGAGCGGACTTGAGGGTGGCTGCGGCCTCGGACTGACGTCACGCCGCGGCGATATGCCGTCCGCCGTATGTAGTCTGCTTTTCGTCGAATCGACTTGCAATCCTGCAACAGCAGTGTTGTACATTCGCAACGATGGTTCAGAACGGCAAAGGCGGCATGCGGCGCTCACCGAGGTGGTATCGCCGCCTTCTGGTGGCGATGCGTCGCGCCAACGTTTTCCTGCTGCTCGAAATGACCGCGACCATGGCGCTCGCGCTGATGGTCACCGTCACCTGGATGGCGCTGTCCTCAAGCGGTAACGCCAATCAGCTGCTGCCTTCCCGGCTGACCGCCAGCCTGCTGATCGGGACGCTTGTCCCGGCCATGGCCCTGATCGTACTGATCGGCCGCCGCCTCGCGTTGCGCCGCGCGGCGCGCAGCGTGCTTGGCAGCAGCGGACGGCTCCATGTTCGGCTTGTCTGGCTGTTCTCGCTCATTGCGGCGATTCCAACGCTGCTCGTGGTGGTTTTTGCCTCGCTCCTGTTCCAGTCGGGCGTGGAGTTCTGGTTCTCCGACAACTCGCGCGGCATGCTGGAAAACGCCAACAGCCTCGCGCGGGGTTATTACGCCGACAAGCTGCGCGATGTTGGCAATGAAAGCGTCGCGATGGCGGGCGACCTGCGCGACTATCTGGGGCAGGCGCCGATCACCAGCCAGGAATTCGCCGAGGGCTATTCGTGGCAGGTGATCAATCGCAGGCTCAACGAATCTGCGATCATCGAGAAGGGCCCGGACGGGACCCTGCGCACTGCGGCCATCGTCGATCCGGCCAGAAACGAGCAGCGCGAGCGGATCACGCCTTCGGAACTCGCACGGATCGATGGGGGTGAGCCGGTCGTCGTCACCGCATCGGCGGCGCGGATCGAAGCAGTCACCCCGGTCGACCGTACCCGCGGCATCTATCTCTACGTCGCGCGCAATTCCGATGCGCTGGCGCTCAACCAGTGGCAGCGCGCGCAGAGCGTGCTCAAGGCCTACGATTTTCTTTCCCGCCGTGCCCGCGCGCTGCAACTGCGGTTCAACATCGCGCTGCTGGTAATCAGCCTTGCGCTGGTCGGGCTGGCCGTGTGGGTCGCGCTGCGTTTTGCCGACCGGCAGGTCGCGCCGCTGATCGAGCTTGTCTCGGCGGCGCGCAATGTCGGCAGCGGCAACTTCGAGATGCGCGTCCAGCCCGGCAACGGCACCGATGAAGTCGGCCTCCTCGCGCGGGCCTTCAACCGAATGACCGCGCAGCTGGAAACGCAGACCCTGGCCCTTGTCAGCGCCAATGCCCAGCTTGAAGTGCGCCGCGCCTTTATCGAAGCGGTGCTGGAATCCATCACCGCCGGCATTGTCTCGATCGACCGCGAAGGTGCGATCCGACTGATGAACAGCTCGGCGCAGGCGCTGCTGCAGCCGGCGCGCGAACATGAGGAAGTGCCCAATCCCGTCGGCGCGCCGCTGGCCGAAATCGCGCCGCAGCTGGCCCAGTTTGTCGCCGGCGGAGAGCCCAGCGGCATTGTCCACTATGCCAAGGGCGGTGATCTGCTCACGCTTGCGGTCAAGGTCACGGCAGACCGCAACGGCCACGTGATCACCTTCGAAGACATCACCCGCCAGCTGCTCGATCAGCGCCGCGCCGCCTGGTCCGACGTTGCCCGCCGTATCGCGCACGAAATCAAGAACCCGCTGACCCCGATCCAGCTTGCGACCGAGCGGCTCAAGCGCCGCTACCGCCGCCAGATCGAGACTGATCCGGAGCTTTTCGAGGAACTCACCGCCACGATCATCCGTCAGGTCGGCGATCTGCGTCAAATGGTCGACGAGTTCTCCTCGTTTGCCCGCCTGCCCAAGCCGGTGTTCCGCGCCGAGGATGCGAGCGACCTCGTCCGGCAGGCTCTGTTCCTGCAGGAAGTGGCGCACAGCGACATCACTTTCACCTTCGAGGGCGAGGCTCAAGTACCGGTCGAGGCGGATCGCCACCAGATCGGTCAGGCCATGACCAATGTGCTCAAGAATGCCATCGAGGCGATCGAGACGCGCGCCAAGGGTGAGGATATCGCCTATCGCGGGCGGATCGCGGTGAGCCTGACGGCCGACCGCCAAGCCGTTACCGTGACGATCGCTGACAACGGCGTCGGCCTCCCGGCCGAGCGCGACCGCATCCTCGAGCCCTACATGACAACGCGCGAGAAGGGCACCGGCCTCGGCCTCGCGATCGTAAACAAGATCGTTGAGGAGCATGGCGGCGCCATGGCCTTTGCGCCCAACGAAGCGGGCGGCACTTCGGTGATCATGCGCTTTGCCCGCAATCCCATCGCGGCAGAGGCTGTCTCTGATACGCCTGCCGCCCCTGCCACGCCCGTTCCCGCCAACCGCTAGACTAGACACCCAGGACCAACCGACCAATGGCACTCGATATCCTCATCGTGGACGACGAACGCGATATCCGCGAGCTTGTCGCCGGCGTGCTCAGCGACGAAGGCTACGGCTGCCGCACGGCAGCAGACAGCACCGCCGCGCTCGCTGCAGTGGACGAGCGGCGGCCCAGCCTCGTCCTGCTCGACGTCTGGCTCCACGGCAGCCCGATGGACGGCCTCGAAGTGCTCGACGAGATCAAGAAGCGCGAGCCGGAACTGCCGGTGATCATCTTCTCCGGCCATGGCAACATCGATACCGCGGTCTCGGCGATCGGGCGCGGGGCGATGGACTTCCTTGAGAAGCCTTTCGAGGCCGAGCGCCTTCTGCTCCTCGTCGAACGCGCCACCGCCACCGAACGCCTGCGCCGAGAGAACGCGCGGCTGCGGCAGGGCCTCTCGATGGCCGATGGCTTCACCGGCAATTCCAGCGCGATCAATGCCGTGCGCGCAACCTTGAAGCGTGTGGCCAACACCGGCAGCCGCCTGCTCATTACCGGTCCGGCGGGCTCCGGCAAGGAAGTCGCCGCGCGGCTGCTCCATTCGTGGAGCCCGCGCGCCGATCACGCTTTCGTCACCGTCAATTCCGCGCGCATCACCCCTGAACGCTTCGAGCAGGAGCTGTTCGGTGAGGAAATCGACGGCAAGCTGGTTCGGGCAGGGCTGCTCGAAATGGCGGATGGGGGAACGCTGTTCCTTGATGAAGTGGCCGAGATGCCCGCTTCCAGCCAGGCCCGCATTCTGCGCGTGCTCACTGAGCAATCGTTCGTGCGCGTCGGCGGCCACCGCCAGATCCGCGTCGATGTGCGCGTCGTCTCGTCCTCTTCGCGCCCGCTCGAAAAGGAAATCGCCGAGCGCCGCTTCCGCGAGGACTTGTACTACCGGCTCAACGTGGTTCCCGTCTCGATCCCGTCGCTGATCGAGCGGCGCGAGGACATCCCCGCGCTCGCTGACCATTTCTTCTCGCGCTACGCCAACGAGCAGGGCGTGCAGCCGCCGGCGATCTCGCCCGAGGCCATTGCCGCGATGCAGAGCTATGACTGGCCAGGCAATGTCCGCCAGCTGCGCAATGTGGTCGAGCGCACGATCATTCTCGCCCCGCGCGAGCGGCTGACTCGCATCGATGCCGACATGCTCCCGTCTGAAATCGTGACCACGCGCCTCGGCGGCGATTCGAGTACGTCAGCGCTGATGGGCGTGCCCCTTCGCGAAGCGCGCGAGAACTTCGAGCGTGAGTATCTCAAGGTCCAGATCCGCCGGTTCTCCGGGAATATCTCGAAAACTGCGAGCTTCATCGGCATGGAACGCTCGGCACTGCACCGCAAGCTCAAGCTCCTCGGGATGGCCGAGCGCCGTGAGGACGAAGAGCTCGATTGAGCCGCCGCTCATAAGGTCAGCAACGGCTCAACCCATTTTGCCCCTGTACGAAGCAGCAATCCCGACATAGGATTGTGGCTGCTGACCGGCTGTGGCGCCGCGCAAACCTTTGTCGAGATTCGGTTCAGACCGAGCTTCGAAGGGAGTGAGTGCGGGCCCTGCCAGATTGTGCCTTGTCGCCGCAGAGCGTTCGGGCACCAAAAAAACGAAAGGAAATACCATCATGACCGGCAGAACCCTATCCGCGCGTCCGCGCACCAAGGTTGAACCGACCCCGGCTCCCGAAGCCGCTGCCCCCGCGGTGGCGCTTGTTGCAGGGAAGGGCCAGAACCTTCAGGATGTCTTCCTCAACTTTCTGAGAAAGAACAAGATTCCCGTCACGATGTTCCTCGTGAAGGGTGTCAAGCTGCAGGGCATCGTGACCTGGTTCGACAACTTCTCCATTCTCCTGCGCCGCGATGGGCAGTCGCAGCTGGTCTATAAGCACGCCATCTCGACCATCATGCCCGGGCAGCAGCTCGCTGCGGCGCATTTCGCCCCCGGCAATGACGATTCCTCGAAGAAGCGCCTGCTGCAGGACGTGTTCCTCTCCAGCGTGCGCGATGCCGGGGTGCAGGTGACGATGTTCCTGGTGAACGGCGTCATGCTTCAGGGCCGGGTTGCGGCGTACGATCTGTTCTGCATGCTGCTCGAACGCGAGGGCTATGTGCAGCTCGCCTACAAGCACGCTGTCTCGACGATCCAGCCGGCCGGCCATGTCGACCTCTCTGGCGAGTGGGACGGCGAATCATCCTGAACCTTGAAACAGGCCGAACCGCATGAGCGGTTTTGAATTCGGCCGGGAAACCGAGCTTGTCGGGGAAGTGACACGCGGCGCCCGCGCCGTCGTTGTCCTTCCCGACTTGCGCCAGAAGGGCGGGCTCGATGCCGAGTCCCGTCTGGAAGAAGGGCAGGGGCTCGCCCGCGCGATCGGCATCGATGTCGTCGATGCCTTCGCGCTGCCGATCCGTGCCGTGCGGCCTGCCACGCTGTTTGGTGAAGGACAGGTCCAGAAGATCGCCGTCGCGATTGCCCAGTCGGATGCCGAACTCGTCATCATCGATGGCGCGCTTTCGGCGATCCAGCAGCGCAATCTCGAGGACAAGCTCGAACGCAAGGTTATCGACCGCACCGGGCTGATTCTCGAAATCTTCGGCGAGCGTGCCGCCACGGCGGAGGGTCGCCTCCAGGTCGAACTCGCCCACCTCGATTATCAGGCCGGCCGCCTCGTGCGCAGCTGGACTCACCTTGAACGCCAGCGCGGCGGCTTCGGCTTCCTCGGCGGTCCCGGCGAAACCCAGATCGAGGCTGACCGCCGCCTGATCCGTGGCCGCATGGCCCGCATCCGCCGCGAGCTCGAGCAAGTCCGCCGCACACGCACGCTCCACCGCGAACGCCGCCAGCGCGCGCCGTGGCCGGTCATTGCGCTTGTCGGCTATACCAACGCCGGCAAGTCCACTCTGTTCAATCGCATGACCGGAGCCGATGTCATGGCCGAGGACCTGCTCTTCGCCACGCTCGACCCCACGATGCGCGCCATCCGCCTGCCGGGGCTCGACAAGGCGATCCTGTCCGACACGGTCGGCTTCATTTCCGAGCTTCCCACGCAGCTCGTGGCCGCCTTCCGTGCCACGCTGGAGGAAGTGACCGCGGCTGACGTCATCGTGCACGTGCGCGATATCGCCAATCCCGCAACCTCGGCGCAGAAACTCGAAGTCGAGGAAATCCTCGCCGATCTCGGCGTGATCGGGGAGGAGGGCGCCTCGGTTCCGATCATCGAAGCGTGGAACAAGTGGGATCTGCTCACTGATGAAGACAGCGCCATGCGCCGCGATCTTATCACGGCGGGCGTGCCCGACCGGCAGGTCGTGCCGATCTCGGCACAGACGGGCGAGGGCGTCGACAAGCTCGTTGCGCTGCTGAGCGAGATGCTCACCGGCGGCGCACAAGTGCTTGAATTGTCAGTGCCAATGGCGGACGGACAGAAGCTCGCATGGCTCCACGCGCACGGCGAAGTCATGTCCGAAATGCAGATCGAGGATGAAAACGGCGCCCCGATGCAGCGCCTGACCGTGCGGCTTACACCGCGCGAACTGGGGCGTTTCGTCCAGCTTTGAGCGGTCAGCCTTCGGCAGCCTTGACCTGCTGCCACAGCGCTTCCTGTTCCTCCAGCGAAAGCGAAGGGAAAGCAGATCCCGCCAGCGCTTCCATCCCGCGGAACCGCCGCTCGAACTTGGCATTGCCGTGGCGGAGTGCATCTTCCGGTGCGATGCCATATCGGCGCACCAGATTGACCGCCGCGAAAAGCAGGTCGCCCGCTTCGTCGAGCCGCTCGGCTTCGCTTCCGGCATCCGCCAGTTCGTCCAGTTCTTCGATCACCTTTGCGCGCGGGCCTGCGGTGTCCGGCCAGTCGAAGCCAACGCGTGCCGCGCGCTTCTGCAGTTTCTCCGCCCGCATCAAGGCCGGCAGAGCGAGTGCCACGCCATCAAGCGCACTCGTCGCGCCCTTGGCCGCGCGCTCGGCGGCCTTCTGGGCCTCCCAGCGGACTTCACGCGATTGGCCCTGATTGGCCGCATCGCCGAAGATGTGGGGGTGCCGCTCGGTCATCTTGTCCGAAATGGCGTGAGCGACGGCATCGAAGTCGAACGCGCCCAGTTCTTCGGCCATGCGGCTATGGAACACGACCTGAAGCAGCAGATCGCCGAGTTCCTCGCGCAGCGCGGAGAGATCATCGCGCTCGATCGCATCGGCCACTTCGTACGCTTCTTCGATCGTGTAAGGCGCGATCGTCCGAAAGCTTTGCGCAACGTCCCATTCGCAGCCCGTCTCGGGATCGCGCAGCCGCGCCATGATTCCCAGAAGCCTTGCAATTCCGGGAGCCGTGGCTGTTTCCGTAGCGGGGGAGACCTCGGGAGTGACGCTCATAAGGACCGATCCTTGAGTTTGATAATATTTATTATGTTAAATGGAGCCAAAGCCACTCATTGCCGAAACCCAGCAAACGCCAGTGCTGCGGCAAGGATGATCACCACCCAGGCCCCTGCCATCATCATGCCCGACGAAAGCTTGAGGCCGCGCAGCCGCCCGTTGGCAAGGACAAGCACCAGCGCCGCCACGATCCCGATCAGCGCGACGAACTTGTCCGGCGTCACAGTTCGATTTCCATCCCGTCATAGCCGGGTTCGACATGCCCCGGCGTCTCGTCGCACAGCGTCCGGTAATCCATGCTCTTGTCGAGATGCGTCAGCACCGCGCGCTCCGCCCGGCAGGCCTCGATCAGTTCAAGCGACATCGCAAGATGCGCATGGGTCGGATGCGGCTGCCGCCGCAGGGCATCGACCACCAGCACATCGACCCGATCAAACAGCGCCACCATCTCGCCGGTAATCGCACTGAAGTCCGTCGCGTAACCGATTGACTTACCGCCCTGATCGAAGCGGAACGCGGTGGTCTGCGCGGGGCCATGCGGCATCTGGCAATGAGTCACGCCGATTCCAGCCACCATGCGGACGCGATCGAGATTGTCGAGGTTGCAGATCGTCGGATAGCCAAATTGCCCGGCGAAGACATAGCCGAAACGCTGCCGCAACCGGCGAACCGTCTCATCTGCCGCATAGCCAGGTATCGGCGCGCCACGGCCCATGCGCAAAGGCCGCAGATCATCGATTCCATGCGTGTGGTCGGCATGGTCGTGCGTCCAGACCACGCCGTCGATCCGCGCAATGCCCGTCGCGAGCAGCTGGTGGCGCAAGTCCGTCGGCGTATCGACAAGGACCCGTCCGCCATCGGCGCCTTCCACCACAATCGCCACCCGCGTGCGCCGGTTGCGCGGCTCCTCCGGGTCGCAATCGCCCCAGTCGTTGCCGATGCGCGGCACCCCGGTCGAAGTGCCGGAGCCCAGTACGACAAGCTTCATGCCGGCGCCTTGGTGAACAGGCGAAAGAAATTTGCTCCGGTCTGGTCCGCAAGTGCTTCAGGCGAGGTTCCCCGCAGCGCCGCCACGAAGGCGCAAGTATCGGCAACAAAGCCCGGCTCGCAGACCTTGCCCCGATGCGGCACCGGCGCAAGGAACGGCGCGTCGGTCTCGACCAGCAGCCGCTCATCGGGAACTTCGGCAACAAAGGCCTGCAAGTTCTTGGCGTTCTTGAAGGTCACGATCCCCGAGATCGAAATGGTCAGGCCCAGATCAAGCACCGCGCGGCCAAACTCTGCGCTGGCCGTGAAGCAATGGATCAGCGCGGGAAACACGCCCTTCGCCATTTCCTCGGTGAGGATCCGCAGCGTGTCGTCTTCGGCATCGCGGGTGTGAATGACGATCGGCAGGCCGGTTTCGCGGGCAACACCGATGTGCACCCGGAACAGGTCCTGCTGCACCTGCCGGTCCGAATGATCGTAGTAGTAATCAAGCCCAGTTTCGCCGATGGCGATCACCTTGGGATCGGCCGTTGCCGCGAGCAGCGCCTCGGCCCCCAGATCGGCATGGGCATCGGCCTCGTGCGGATGGATGCCGATGCTCGCCCACACATCGCTCTCGCGCTGCGCTGTCGCCAGCACGGCATCCCATTCGCTCTGCCGTGTCGAGATATTGAGGAAGCCCTGCACGCCGCGCGCCCGCGCGCGCGCCAGCACGTCGGCCTGTGTTTCGATCAGACCCTTGTAGTTGAGGTGGCAGTGCGAATCGATCAGCATCAGGCGGCGTCTTCCTCCGGCAGCTCCAGCCTTGGGAACGCCGGGCTCGGTGCCGCGAGCCGCTCGCCGGTGGCGACGCGCGCGAGGAACCAGTCGGCCTGCGTCAGCGCGGTGATCCCGCGCTCGCCCGCCGGAATTCCCAGCTGATCCAGCACCTTGTCCGCCGCTGTAGGCACGACCGGGTGGATCGCGATGGTGAGATCGCGGATCGCCATGAACAGCGTCATCAGCACGGCGCGCATGCGTTCGGGATCGCTCTTGCGCAGCGCCCAGGGCGCCTGCTCGTCGACATACTGGTTGCATGCAAACACCGCGCGCATCCACGCGTCGATCCCGGCCGAGAAATTGAGCGCAGCAAACTCGCGCGGCAGGTCGTCGTGGCAAGCCTCGAACACCGTGGCAAGCAGCCGGTCATCTGCCTCGGCACTCGCGAACTTGGCAATTTCGCCGTCCATGTTCTTGAAAATCATGGAAAGCGTGCGCTGCACCAGATTGCCGTAGCTGTTCGCCAATTCGGCGTTGCAGCGTGTCACGATGGCTTCGGGCGAATAGGAACCGTCCTGGCCGAACACCACGTCGCGCATCAGGAAATAACGCAGGGTGTCGACCCCGAATGTCTCGGCCAGCGCCAGCGGATCGGTCACGTTGCCGAGCGACTTCGACTCCTTCTGCCCGCGGTTCAGAAGGAAGCCATGGCCGAAGACCTGCTTTGGCACCGGCAGGCCGGCACTCATCAGGAAGGCTGGCCAATAGATCGTGTGGAAGCGCACGATGTCCTTACCGATCAGGTGCAGGTCAGCTGGCCAATACTCAGCATAATCCCCTGTTTCATCGGGAAAACCAAGGCCGGTGATATAGTTCGTCAGCGCATCGACCCACACGTACATCACGTGGTTGTCACTGCCTGGAACCTTGACGCCCCAGTCAAAGCTTGTGCGCGAAACCGAGAGATCGCGCAGGCCCTGCGAAACGAACGCGATCATCTCGTTGCGGCGGCTGTCGGGCTGAATGAACTGCGGATTGTCGCGGAACAGCGCGAGCAGTGGCTCCTGATACTTCGAGAGGCGGAAGAACCAGCTTTCCTCGACGGTCCATTCGACCGGAGTACCTTGCGGAGAGAGCTTCTCCCCCCCTTCCCCGTCGATCAGTTCGCTGGCGTCATAGTAGGCCTCGTCACGCACCGAGTACCAGCCCTCGTAACGGTCGAGATAGAGGTCGCCGTTCGCCTCCATCCGCCGCCACAATTCCTGCGTTGCTGCATGGTGGCGCGGTTCGGTGGTGCGGATGAAGACGTCATAATCGACATTCAGGGCATCAGCCATCGCAATGAAATGGCTCGTCATTTCATCCGCCAGTTGAGCCGGGGTCACGCCCAGCTCGCGCGCCTTCTGCGCCATCTTGAGCCCGTGCTCGTCGGTCCCGGTCTGGAAGCGCACATCGCGCCCCATCGCCTTGTGGAAGCGCGCAATCACGTCGGCGGCGATCGCCTCATAGGCGTGGCCGATATGCGGCTTCCCGTTGGGATAGCTGATGGCGGTCGTGATGTAATAGGGCTCGCCCATGGGCTGCGACTGTCCTTGGCTTTGGGAAGGCCGGCGGGGTCGGAATCCGTCAGGCCGCGTTCTCCCTAGTGCGCGCCACCGATGCCAGCAAGCCGCCGATTTCCAGAAGCAGCAGTGCAGGCTCGAAGTTGTAAGTGGGCGCCTGCGCGGCCAGCGTTGCCAGCGCGGCATGCGCCTCGACAATCCGCAGCCGCGCCGCATCGTCGCAGCGCGCCAAGGCGGCCACGAGTACGCGCCGGGCTGCCTCGATCGCGGCCAGCAAGCGCTCGCGATCCGGGCGCTGGCCAAGCGCGGCCGAAAGCTCTCCCCGCAGCGCAAGATCGGGATCGCCTTCGGTCGCGAGCCGGGTCATGATCTTCCACGCCGCGCCCAGTTCCATCTCGGCAAAGGCCAGCGCCGCCCCCGGTGCGCCGCTTCCGGCTGAAATGGCCGCCTCCAGCGCCGCGCCGCCCAGTTCCGGTGCGGCCTGAGTCAGCGCCCGCGCCATATCGTCCGGCTCCAGCGGTTGAAACCGCAGCACCGTGCAGCGCGATCGGACAGTGGGCAGAAGCCGCCCGATCTGGTGCGTCACCAGCAGGAAGAAGGTGCCAACAGGCGGCTCCTCCAGGCTTTTGAGCAGCGCGTTGACCGCCCCCTTCTCGAGATCGTCCGCCGCATCGATGATGACCGCTCGCCGCGTGCCCAGCGTGGGCCGGGTGACGAGGCGCCGCTGCACGCCGCGGATCTGGTCCACGCTGATGTTGCGCTTGCGAGTGTAAGCCTTGCCATCGTCACGCTTCCTGGCCTCGTCATCGTTGCTCGGCAGCGGTTCAAGTACGTGAATGTCGGGGTGCATCTCCGGCGCGGGCTGTGGCACGCCCGGTTCGGCGACGAGCTCCGCAGCTGCCGCCCGGGCAAAGCTGGCTTTCCCCAGCCCTTCTCGGCCCGCAAGAATCCAGCCATGATGCATGCGCTGCCCGGCCTGAGCCGCGCGCCAGACGGCCCAGGCCTCGTCGTGACCGATCAGGCGCACAGGCTGTCCACCGCCGCCAGCACACGCACATGCACGGCCTCTGGCGCGCCATTCGCCGCGATCACCGCAAACCGCTCGGGCTCCGCCTCGGCAAAGCGCCGGAAAGCGGCGGCGACCCGTGCATGATAGTCCGCGGCCCGCCCGCCGATCCGATCGAGCGCACCGGCATCGCGCTTTTCCACGCGCCTCGCCGCTTCAGCAGGATCGAGCGTCAGCAGCACCGTGCAGTCGGGCAGGAGCCCTGCGCTGCCGATCCGGTGCAGCGTCAGAATGTCCGCGTCTTCCAGCCCGCTGCCGCCGCCCTGATAGGCGCGGCTGCTGTCGAGGTACCGGTCGCACACCACCCAGGCACCGCGCGCCAGAGCCGGGCGGATCAGCCTTTCGACATGGTCTGCACGGGCGGCCGCGAAGAGCAGCGCTTCGGCGCGCGCGCCCCAGCCAAGGCCATCCTTGGCCAGCCCGTCCTTGTCGAGCAGCATCGCGCGGATCGCCTCGGCACCCGGGGTTCCGCCCGGCTCGCGTGTGGTGACGACTTCAAGCCCGCGCGCGCGCATGGCTTCGGCGAGCAGCCGGCTCTGGGTCGACTTGCCGACCCCCTCCCCGCCTTCGAAGACGACGAACTTTCCCGGCATATGGCCGCTCATTGCCCCAGCATCGCCAGCAGGCCATTACGCAGCCGCGCCAGTGCACCGGCTTCGGGCACCGCCTCCGCCGCCACCAGCGGCAACCGGGTCTCCCCATCGCCCGGTACCCGCACGACGAGGCTGGCGACTTCGTCGCCTTTCGCGATCGGCGCTCGCAGCGGCCCCTTGTAGCGCAAGCTGAGCGCATACCGGGCCTGTGCCCCGCGCGGCAATGTCAGCGCGAGCGGGTGCGGCGCCATCAGGCCGACACTGCGAGCCTCGCCGCCCTGCACTTTCGCCATGCCGATCCTGGCCCCTTGCGCGAAGAGCGGATGCTCCTCGAACGCGGCAAAGCCCCATTCGATGAAATCGCGCGATTCCCTCGCGCGCACCTTGCCGTTGTCGTAGCCGCCGACGACCATCATCAGCCGCCGCCCATTCCGGATCGCCGAGCCGACGAGGCCATAACCCGCCTCGTTGGTAAAGCCCGTCTTGACCCCGTCCGCGCCTTCGACATGGCCGTAAAGCGGGTTATGGTTGGGTTGCTCGATCCCGCGGAACGACATCCGCTCGTGCCCATAGAACCGGGCGTAGAGATCGGGGTGGCGCGTGATCAGCGCCGTGCTCAGCTTCGCCAGATCGGCTGCGGAGACATAGGTCTCTCCCTCGTCCATCCAGCCATTGGCGGTGTTGTAGTGCGTGTCCTTCAGCCCCAGCTTCCTGGCCTCGGCATTCATCATCTCGGTCCACGCGCCGACACTGCCGGCCGCACCTTCCGCGAGAACCACGCAGCCGTCATTGGCCGAAACCGTGACAATGCCCTCCAGCAGTTCGGCAACCGAGGTTTCACTGCCATCGGCGAGGAACATCGTGCTACCCACCCGGTGCCACTGCCTGAAGGCCTCGTGGCTCATCGTGAAGCGCTGATCGAGCTTAAGCTTGCCCGCCTTGATCAGCTCGAAGGCGACATAGCTGGTCATGATCTTGGTGAGCGAAGCTGGCACGAAGCGTCGGTGCGACTGGCGCTCGAACAGCACGCGCCCGCCATTGACGTCGATCAGCAGGGCAATCGGCGCGGAAATCTGAGGCATGGCGAGCGCAGCCTGCGGTGCCGGTTCCACCACCGGGGCCGCTGCGCGCACCGGCAAGGCAGCGAGCGCGGCGATCAGAACTGCGGTCAGGGTCCTCGATTGCAAGTGCGGGTCCTCAGCTTCTGCAGGACCGCAGCGGACGGGACTAGTCGCGCACGATCCGGGCACCCGCATAGCCCGCAGCGCGCGCCTTCGCCAGTCCGCGCTCCGCCTCATCCACGGCGGAAAACGGCCCGCTGCGCACGCGCCAGAGCGATCCGGCTTGCACCAGCGATCCGCCCGCCTTGCGTGCGGCGGCCTCGGCATTGGCGCGCTGCGAGAACGCGCCGATCTGCACGAAGAACCTGCCCGCGGCCACAGCCGGGCGCTTCGGCGCCTCTACCGGCGCGGCCGGCTTGGGAGCAGCAACAACTGCCTCTGGCTTGGAAGCAGGCTTGGGCACCGGCTTCGGGGCAGGCTTTTCCGGGGTTGCGGGGGCTTGGACCACGGGCTTGACCGGCGCCGCAGGCTTGCTCGGCGCCACAGGCTTGGTCGGCGCCGCCGGGTTTGGCGTGCCAGACCCGGCTACTTGCGCGGGGTGGATCGTCACCGGCAGTTCGCCCACCGGCGGCTCGAGGCCCAGCTTGCGCCGCAGCGCGGCGAGCAGGCCCTGCGGGGTATCCATGCGGGGCGGTACCGCCTGTCCTGAGCGCAGAAGCGCCCGCTCGGGCTCGGGCGGATTGACCCGCCGCACCCGCACCGGCGCCGAGGCATCGCCGGGCAGGCCCAGCTGCGCCCATGCCATTGGTGACAGCGCCAGCAGGCCATCGCCGCTCATCGGTCCGCGGCGGTCGATCCGCACGAGGATCGTCCGCCCGCTCGCCAGCGAGGTTACTTCAACATAGCTGGGGACCGGCAGCGTCCGGTGCGCGCCATTGATCCGCGCCGCTGCAGCTTCGTCTGCCCCCATCGGCACAGCCTTGCCCACGGCATCATAATTCAACGCATCCGACGGCGTGTAGGTCACGCCATCGATTACGAAGGGATCGCCGAGCGTTACCGGATAGTCGCCCGCCGGCCCCATGACATCGGGCGCCGCCGCTTTGCGCTCACGCGCCGCAGCGCTGCTGGTAAAGCCTGCGCCCAGCGCGAGCACCATGGCCAGCGCAAGCACGCCACTGTTCCTGTTAACGGGCAATTTCATCAGCCAGAAGTCCCACCGAGAGGGCGTAGAGATTCGAGCAGTTGTAATCGAGGATGACCCTATAATTTCCGGTTAGCAGATAGGCTGTCTGGCCGGGACCATCAGGTTCCAGCAGGCTCGCGAGCGTATCATCCGCCAGAGTGGGGGCTCGCGGCATGACGCCAAGCGCCTTCCATTCGCCCACAGTCTTCCACCGCGAATGCCGCGCAAAGACCTGCGGGCAGCGCGGGCTGGCCAGTGCCGTGCCGAGCGCCGGGCGATCGAGCGGCAAGGTCACGTCCGCCGCCACGCCCCACGGCTCCCCTGTCCGCCATCCGGCGTCACGGAAGTAGTTGGCGATCGAGGCCAGCGTATCGGGTTTGCTCGCCCAGATATCGGCAAACCCGTCACCATCGCCGTCACGGGCGACGCGCAGATAGACCGATGGCAGGAACTGCGGGTTGCCGAAAGCACCGGCCCAGCTGCCGACCAGCTTGGCGCGAGGCACCCCGCGATCGACCATCTTGAGTAGCGCGATGAATTCCTCGGCGAACAGCGCCCGCCGCCGTCCTTCATAGGCGAGCGTCGCCAGCGAGCGCGCCAGATCGAAATCGCCGGTGTAGGAGCCGTAGTTGGTTTCATGCCCCCAGATCGCCAGCACGATCTTGGCCGGGACGCCATAGCGCTGCTCGATCCCCGCGAGAGTCTCGGCCGAGGCGAGATACTGGCGCCGCCCTCCGGATATCCGCGCGGCATCGACATGTGCGCGGCGATACCCGGCAAAGGCCGGGATCGAGGAGGATGTGCCGGGCTGCGCACGGTCCAGCGCGATAACCCTGGGGTTCTCGGTAAGGCCGGCCATCACCGAGGCGATCGTCTCCTCGCGCACACCCTCGGCCCGCGCCTTGGCGGCGAGGTACTGGAGGTAGCCCTGAAAGCCTGCCGCCGCTTCATCGCCCTGCGCTCCGGCAGGCCCGGCCAGAAGCGAGAGCACCAGCGCAGCAAGCGCTGCCCGGATGAGGCCAAGCGTCTTGGGCGCACGGAAACAGTGGGGAACCTTCATCGCAGCGCGACAGTCGCACAGCGCGGCGGCGCTGGGAATCCCTCAATCGATGAAACGCGTGGGAAGCACCGCGAGCACTACGCGCGCAAAACCACTTTGCGAGCCATCATTGGCCCGCTATCGGCTCTCACGCGCGCTGGCGCTGCGGACAGGTGGCCGAGTGGTTTAAGGCAGCGGTCTTGAAAACCGCCGTGGGTGGAAGCTCACCGTGGGTTCGAATCCCACCCTGTCCGCCAATAATGCTTCCGTACAGAACCGAGAATGTCCAGACGGCCTCAGAAATCCAGCTTTCTCGCATCTTGCTCCTCTGCATAACTCCTCATGTGTTCCATCCGGACTCGCCTGTGTGTGGGTCTGGAAAGCCAAGCTCCGTGGGAGCGTTCAATGCAATCACGTGCACAAACTTGATGTGACTTGGTCGGACCTTCTACGGGAAGGGTCTGCCTTAGCAACGCCCGCGACCGCGAGGCGTGTTCGCCAGAGGGTTGTTGCGGTGCTCGATTGGGTATGTGCGAATGGTCTGGAGAAACAGAGGCTTGCTTGGTTTGGTCCCGGCTAGGTGTTCTGATGAACTGAATGTCAGAGTTTCGCATCGGCGCTTTTGGGTAGGCTGTAGGCGAATGTCTCATGCCAGTCCGGTTCCCTCATTTTCGTCAGAAGCCACTGCGCGGCGCGCCCCGGGGTGCGGCTGCGATCATGGATGACGGACACATCGATGGCGCCGAGCAGGACGTTCGCATCGCTCAAGGCAAGCTTGAACAGACGTCCCGCGGCGATGTGTTCGCGGACCAGATAGTGAGGCATGAAGCCCCATCCGAACCCGCCCAGCAGAAAGTCGAGACGCCGTCCGATATCGACGAAGCGCCATACAGTGGGGCTTACCACGTTGAAGTTCGGACCGGTCGATTCCAGCGGATCGGTCAGGACGAGTTGCACATGCTCGGCGAGATCCTCCGGCTCGAGCGGCGCCGCTTTGCCGGCTAAGGGATGCCCTTTCGCCGCGACCGGCACCATGTCGATAGAGCCAATCCGGAACGCTTGTACCGTTACTGGCGCGAAAGGGTTCAGGGCACAGATGCCGATGATGGCTGAACCTGACACGATGCGCCGTTCCGCAGCGCCGATCCCCTCGGTGTAGAGCGTGACCGCAATATCCGGGAAGGCTTGCCTCAATCCGGCCAGGAGATCGATCACCGCAGGCGTGGGCACGAAGGGATCGATGGCGATGGTCAGCTGCGGCTCGAGCCCGGCCGCCATCGCGCCAGCCATGCGTTCATAGGTATCGACCTGGGCAAGCACGCGCCGTGCCTGCTCGACCAGCACGCGGCCCTCTGCGGTCAGTTCAGGACGGCGACTGGAACGGTCAAACAGGGTAACGCCGTTTGCCTCCTCGAGATTGCGGACCGCGTGGCTGATGGCGGATTGCACCCGGCCAAGCCGGCGGCCGGCTGCCGAAAAGGACCCTTCATCGACAATGCTGGCGAGAATGCGCAGCTGATCGAGCGTAAGTTGGGTCAGCAAAACCATCTCCATAATCGATATTATTGATCGAAATTATATCAATTCTTGTCATGTCCAAGCGGCTCTATGTCAACCTGAAGAGCGCAGTCCGGGTTGCTGCGGTCAATCGGGAGAGATGTCGATGTTTGCAGTGACAGGTGCGACGGGGCAGTTGGGGCAGCAGGTGATCGCTCGGCTAGTCGAGAACGTTCCGCCCGAACAGATCGTGGCGATTGTGCGAGATCCCGCCAAGGCAGCGAGCTTGCTGCCTGCAGGGGTTATCATCCGGCAGGCAGCCTACGACGAGCCTGCGCAGCTTTCCGCCGCGCTGCAGGGCGTGACACGGCTGCTGCTGATTTCTTCGAGCGAGATCGGCCAGCGCGTGGCGCAGCACGGCAATGTGATTTCCGCAGCGGCTACGGCAGGCGTCGGGTTTCTGATCTACACCAGCCTGCTGCACGCAGATGGCAGCACGATCGGCCTTGCTGGCGAGCACCGGGCAACCGAAGCGCTGATTGCGCAATCGGGTCTGCCCCATGCGATCCTTCGCAATGGCTGGTACCTCGAAAACTACCTCGCCGGCGCAGGCCCGGCGCTGCAGCACGGCGCAATGATCGGCAGCGGCGGCGAAGGCCGCATTTCGGCGGCAACCCGCGATGATTATGCCGAAGCCGCCGCACGGCTCCTGAGCAATCCGCCGGCAGCGGGCAGCGTGCTGGAACTGGCTGGCGACGAAGCCTTCACCGAGGCGGAGTTTGCCGCTGCGCTGGCTGCAGCGGCAGGCAAGCCGGTTCACTACATGCCGCTGGACGAAGCTGCCCATGCCGGGGCGCTGCAAGGCGCGGGGCTGCCGCCGCCGGTTGCAGCGATGATCGCCAACAGCAGCGCAGCGGTAGCAGGCGGCGCGCTGTTCGATGACAGCCGCACTCTGAGCCAAGTGCTGGGCAGGCCCACCGCATCATGGCGCACGGTTGTCACCACTGCCTTCGCCGCCTGAAGCGATCCCTGAACCAGCGCCTGCCCGCGTGCAGGGAAAGACAATTGGAGATACCGATGTCCGCATTTCCGCAGACGCCGCATTTCACCGGCTTGAATCGACCACTGACCGAAGAATACGACCTCGATGATCTCGTCGTCGAGGGCACTATTCCCGCCGAGGTGGAAGGCACGTTCTTCCGCGCGGTGCCCAACCCCACATTTGCGCCGTTCATCGAGGACCCGGCCATTGCCTTGTCGCCCGACGGCATGGTCGCGGCGATCCGGTTTCGCAGCGGCAAAGTGAGCGCAGCGATCCGCTATGTCGATACACCGCGTCACCTCGCGGAAAAGGCTGCGGGCCGGGCGCTGTTCGGCAAGTACCGCAATCCCTATACCGACCAGCCCGAAGTGGCGGGGTATGACCGTGCGACAGTGAACACCACGCCGGTGTTCCATGGCGGTCGCCTGCTGATGACCAAGGAAGACAGCCTCGCCTATCAGGTCGATCCCGAAACGCTGGCAACGGTGGGCCGGTTCGATTTTGGCGGCAGGTTGAAATCCCAGACCTTCACGGCCCATACCCGGATCGACGGGAAGACGGGCGAAATGTTCTTCTTCGGTTATGAAGCGCAGGGGCTGGCCACGCGGGCGGTTTCGTATGGTTATGCCGACAAGGCGGGCAATCTCGTGCGCGAGCAGATGTTCGAGGCGCCTTATGCCGCGATGATGCACGATTTCACCGTGACCGAGAACTACGCGCTGTTCCCGGTCTACCCGACCAAGACCGATCTGGCGCGGCTCAAAGCGGGCGGCGATCACTGGATTCACGACCAGGAGGAGCACAGCTGGCTGGGCGTGATGCCGCGCTATGGCGATGTGAGCGAGATGAAGTGGTTCAAGGGCCCCAAGGGGGTCTATTCGTTCCACATGTTCGGCGCGTTCGAGGACGCTGACGGCAACCTTCACATGGATCAGTGCATCGGCAACTCGGCCCTCTTCTACTTCATCCGCGAGGCTTCGGGCATCTTCATGCACGACCGCGAAGTGGGTCATCGGGTCGAGCGCTGGACAGTGCGGTGGGAAGGCGCTGCTGAAGTGCAGACCACAGTAGCGGGGCCTCCGGGCGATTTCCCGGTCATTCCGGCGGCGCAACAGGGCTATGCCTATGATCACGCCTGGATGCTGACCTTCAATCCGCAGCGCGCGGTCCCGCCGGTGGTCGGCGGCGTAGGGAATGCCCTCTTCGATACGCTGCTCCGGATCGATTTCACCGGCAAGCCGCCGCAGGCCTTCACGCTGCCTCCCAATGGAGGCTTCAACGAACCTGTGCATGTGCCATCGCGCGAGCCGGGGCATGAGGGCTGGTTGCTGGCCGTGGCCGATTTCGAGCTTTCGCCGGATTCGTCGGAGCATGCCTGCCTGATCTTCAACGCCGGCGATCTGGCGGCAGGCCCAGTTGCCAAGGTCATCCTACCGCGCCGCCAGCGCCCGCAGATCCATGGCTGCTGGGTGAGCGCCGAGAAGCTGGCCACTGCAAAATGAACCCTGGGAGGACAGCATGACTACCACGACGACTACCGCCAGTGCGCGCACGAGCACCCGCGCCAACATTTCGCTGTGGGGCGCGCAACTCGCGCTGGCCGGGGTCTATGGCCTTGCCGGCTTCATGAAGCTGACACAGCCGATCGAGGCGCTGACGCAGATGATGGGTTGGCCGGGCTCAGCGCCGCTTCTGGCGCGGTTCATCGGTGCCGCAGAGCTCGCCGGAACCCTGGGTCTGATCCTGCCGATGCTGACCGGGATCAAGCCCCGCCTTACCGTGCTGGCCGCTGCAGGCCTTGCGACCATCCAGGTTCTGGCAATCCCCTTCCACCTCTATCGCGGCGAATTCGGCATCCTGCCGATCAACCTCGCGCTGCTGCTGCTCGCCGTTCTGGTCTATCGCGGCCGCCGTAACCTCTGACAGCGCGCGCGGAGGCGGCAGCGACAAGGTGGGCTTTGGTCCGATTTCCAAGACCCACCACCGAGTCTGGAAGGTGACTAGGATTGGTCATCTTTGGCCAACAGAAAGCTCTTCTGGAAAATTCGGCACTGCGATCGGTGGTTCAAAGGAAGCAGCGGCCTATTCACCGGCCTCTTTGCGTAACCGAGCAGAAATCAATCGCCTGATGATCGCCGGCCCCTTGTCCTGGGGGATGAAGCCGTAGTCGCGATCTGCCGCGGTCTGATCCAGGATGCGTTGCTGCCCCTCGATCATGGTGCGATCCTCTTCGAAGGCGGCCTGTGCCACTCTGAAGAACGCATCACTTTCCGCCTGCTCGGCGTGCGCGCGCGGTACCCCGGTCGCAAAATGATACCGGCTCCGTCCAGGTCCAATAGGCGTAATCGCCTGCTGCTCGACACGCACCCAAAGGGGGGGCTGGGTGGGACGGCCATTTCCGCACTGCTCCGCGGTTCCTGGCATGTACCCCTCAGAACGCATCAGAAAGATGCCCGGAAGCAGATAGCGGTAGCTGTTGAAATTTTCGAACTGCAGTCCCCCCACTTGGTCGATTTGCACTGGTGGAAGCCAGCGTTCGACAAGTATCCCGTCCGGCAAGGTGCGGACCGTTGGAAACGTCTTGGACCAGGCGTTGCCCGTCGCCGCACCAAGTGTGGTCTCGTGCACGTAGTCGACATGGGAAAGATCGCTGAGATTGTCATTGATCAGCTGATAATCGGCGTTGTAATCAAGCGATCCGCATTGCAGTGCGAAGTCCTCGGCTCCGTCGCCCCAGGCATCGGGTGCAAGGCCCGGGTCGGCCAGCGCCGGGTCACCCGGCCAGACCCATATCCAACCATCCTTCTCGCACGTCGGGAGAACGCGGACGTTCAGTGCGGGATAGTCCTGGTCGGATGGCGGAACATGCGTGCATTTGCCAGAGCCATCAAAGCGCAGGCCATGGTACATGCAGCGGATCTGGTCGCCTTCCACCCGGCCGAGCGAGAGCGGAGCAAAACGATGCGGGCAGCGGTCCTCCATCGCCTGAATTGCGCCTTCGGCGTTGCGCCACAGCACGATGGGCTCCCCAATGACGTTGCGCGCCACGGGCTTTTCCGGGGTGACCTCGCTTGACCAAGCTGCGACATACCAGATCTTTGATATATAGCTCATTCGGTCAATCCTTCCCTGATTAGCGCATAACTCATTGCGTCTCGGGCGTAGGCTTCGGCCTACAGACGGATCTCATCCCTGAAACCCTGGAGATCTCTGAACTTGAACAGGAAACCCTGACCTAATCGCCCGGCCCGCTCATGAAGTCGGTGCTGGATGTACGGGGTTTGGCAAGGTCACGCAGATATTCACTGCGCTCGGTGGCAAGAATGCGGGAGAAGCGCGGATGCGTCGAAATGACGAACTCATCGGCAGCAATCTTGTCGAGGATTCTGCGCGCAGCTTCGTCCGCCGGCATTCCGACGCTCTTCATCGCGCCTTGCAACATCTGGCGGTGCGCCTCTTCGGCTTCATTCGCCACGGCGATATCGGCGAAGATGCGGCTTTCCACGATGCCGGGGACCACCACCGAGACCTTGATCGGCCAATGGTACTCTTCCATTTCCAGGTAAAGGCACTCGCTGAGCGAGAGAACCGCGTGCTTGGTGGCGAAGTAAGGCCCGTTGTTGGGGGCCATGGAGAACGCAGCGAGCGAGGCAACGTTGCTGACATAGCCACCCTCGGGCCGGGCCGCCATGCGCGGAACGAAGGCGCGCACCCCGTTGATCACCCCGCGCAGGTTCACGTTGATCACGCGGTCCCATACCTCGTCCGGGGTATCGCAGATCGAACCCATCACCGTGAGCCCGGCACAGTTCACCAGCAAGCGCACGTGCCCGTAAGCCTCAAACGCTGCATCGGCGAGCGCGCGCACGGAAGCCGGGTCTGACACGTCGGTTTGCACGAAGAGCGCTTGTCCGCCCTTGGCACGAATGGCACCGGCGACCCGCTCTCCGCGATCGGGCGAGAGTTCTGCCACGACCACGGGCATCCCGAGAGCGCCCGTACGCATGGCGAGTGCTTCACCAATACCGCTCCCCGCCCCGGTGATTACGGCGGCGCCGCCGACAAAGGCCTGGGTGGGTGTCATGCGATTTCTCCCGGAGTGCTGCGTGTCATTTTCTAAGTGCCTCAAGCACTAGTCGGGCTACCTGCCTTGAAATGTCCTTATCTCTGATGACATCCCTGTTCGGCCCTGCATGCCATTTGCCTTGATCGAGTGAAGACGATGCCGCGATAAGCCGGTGGTATCGTCCGGCTGTGCGGACACGACCGCTCAGCCTTCGAATGCAGGGAGATTGGACAATGATGCCGGACGTGACCTCCATCCATGGAGCGTGTGATCCGCGCTATGCCAGCGTGCGCGAGCTCTTCGCCGAGCGGATCGCCAGTGGCGAAGACTTCGGCGGCTCACTGTGCGTGATCGAGGACGGGCAGACCGTGGTCGATCTCTGGGGCGGGCGCGCCAATCCCGAGGGCACGGCAGCATGGCAGGCCGATACGATCGTGAACTGCTGGTCGATCACCAAGACGATGTCGGCTCTGTGCGCCTTGCTGCTGATCGATCGCGGCCAGATCGACCCGGATGCCCCCGTCGCCCGGTACTGGCCGGCCTTTGCCGCTGGCGGCAAGGAGGGCGTGCTCGTTCGCCACATCCTTTCCCATGCCTCTGGGCTTCCGGGTTGGGATGGGCCGATCGACATGCTCGATATCTGCAACACACCGGCCTCGACCGAACGTCTTGCCGCGCAAGCTCCCTGGTGGGAGCCGGGCACGGCATCCGGCTACCATCTCCTGAGCTATGGCCATCTGATCGGCGGGATCGTCCGCGCGGTGACCGGAAAATCGCTGTCCGCCTTCTTCCGCGACGAACTGGCGGGGCCGCTGAGTGCCGATTTCCATATCGGGCTCCTGCCCCGGCACCATAACCGCGTTGCCGATATCATCCCCAGTGCGCCGCCGCCGATGCCGCCCGAAGGATCAATCGCCCTGCGCGCCTTCATGTCGCCCATCCCCATGGCGCACATCGTCAACTCGCTCGCGTGGCGCTGCGCCGAAGTGGGCGGCGCAAACGGGCACGGCAACGCGCGCGCAATCGCCCGCGTCCAGTCCATCCTCTCGCACAACGGCACGGTCGACGGGCAAGTCTTCCTGAAGCCTGAAACCATCGCCCGGGCCCTGACCGAGGAGCAGAACGGCATCGACCTCGTCATCGGTCAGCCGATTGCCTTTGGCCTGGGATATGGGCTTGGCGAAGCGGGGCATGTCCCCTTCATCCCGAAGCGCAAGATCGGCTTCTGGTCCGGCGCAGGCGGCGCGCTGGTCATCAACGATACCGAGCGCCGCACCACCTTCGCCTATGCCATGAACCGCATGGAAGATGGCGCCATGATCGGCAACGCAAACTCCATCGCCTACTACTCTGCCTTTGAAGCAGCCCAGTCAGCCCTGCACGCCGCCTGATCCCGGCCGCCTGATACCGATTGCCTCAAAGATCCCGAAAGAGACGAGCCATGAACGACACGATCCATCTTGACGCCGATGCAGTGCTGCGCCGCTTTGCCGAGGAGCGCGAGAAGCGGCTTCGTCCCGAAGGCTTCGGGCAATACCTTCGCCTGACCGAGGACATGGACCGCGATCCGTGGACGGTGCGGCAGGAGCGCCCCCCCGTTGCCGACCACGTCACGTTCACCTTCGTCGGCGGGGGATGGGCGGGCCTGCTGACCGGCGCAGAGCTGGCAAAGCGCGGCATTCACGATGTGCGCATCATCGACCGCGCCGGCGATTTCGGCGGCGTCTGGTATTGGAACCGTTACCCCGGCGTGATGTGCGACAGCCCTGCGGCCCTCTATCTGCCGCTGCTCGAAGAAACCGGCCACATGCCCAGCATGAAATACGCCTTTCAGCCGGAAATCCTCGAGCACTGCCAGCGCATCGGCCGTCACTTCGGGCTCTATGACAAGGCGCTGTTCCACACCTCGGTCGAGCGCGCCGAATGGGATGAGGCGGCACGCTTGTGGCGGATCACCACAGATCGGGGCGATTCCTTCACGTCGACCTATCTGAGCCTCGGCCTCGGGTTCTTCTCAACACCCAAGCTGCCCGGCATCCCCGGGATCGAAACCTTCAAGGGCAAGGCGTTCCACGCGGCCCGCTGGGATTATGCGTACACCGGCGGAAGCCCGGCCGACCCGCGGCTGGACAGGCTGACCGACAAGCGCGTTGCCGTGATCGGTACCGGCGCGACGGCGATCCAGTGCATCGGCCCGGTATCGGAGACCGCCAAAGAGCTCTATGTGTTCCAGCGCACCCCATCGGCTGTCTCGCCGCGCGGCAACGGACCGGTCGATGAGGCCTGGTTCCGGTCTATCGCGACCCCCGGTTGGCAGAAGCGCTACAACGACGCCTATGTGCGCGACTGGACCGGACTGTGGGGCCAGCCCTTCTCTCTCGAACCGTCGCTCGACCCGCTGGACGACGATTTCGCGAAGTTCGCTGCACGCTTGCGGTCGGTGATCCTCTCGGTGCCAGCCGAGATCCGCAATCCCGTGACGGTCAAGGCCGCGCTGGACAAAGCCTCCGTCGAAATCGTGTCGGAAGTGCACGAGTACATTCGCGGGATGGTGTCCGATCCCGACACGGCCGAAAAGCTGTTGCCGTGGTACCGGCCTCTCTGCAAGCGACCAACCTTCAACGATGACTATCTCCACGCCTACAACCGGCCCGGTACCCGGCTGGTCGATACCGATGGCAAGGGCGTCGAGGCCATTACCGAGACCGCGGTTATCGCCAACGGAACCGAGTATCCGGTCGACTGCATCATCTATGCCTCGGGATTCGAGTTTGCCAAGGACCCGCTTCGGGCGCTCAAGTTCGAGGTGCTCGGCGTAGGCGGTGTCGATCTGCGCTCGCGCTGGGCACAAGGCGTGCGCAGTCTCCATGGCCTGCACACACGCGGCTTCCCCAACATGTTCACGGTCCAGCTCGCCCAGGGGGCTGACTTTGCCGCCAATGTGCCGACCGGCTGGCAGGATGCCGGCGAGACGATCGCGCTGATCGTGGACCACATGCGCCAGCAGGGCCTGTCCCGCGTCGAAGTGGAGGAAGCCGACGAACTGGCCTGGAGCCAGCAGATTGCCGCCACGCCGCCGATGCCCGACACGCGCGACTGCACGCCCGGATTGCTGACCTTCGAAGGCGGCACCGACCCGCGCATTGCCTTGCTGTCCGGCGTTCCCGAAGGTCCGCGCGGGTTCTTCGCGATGATGGCCGGATGGAAATGGTCCGGCGACTTTGCGGGGCTCGAGTTCCAGCAATAGCAGCAACCTTTAACGGTTGCCGGCCATCTTCTGGGGCGATAGGTTCAAGGCCATTCATCGGTTTTGCGGATATGACGCGAAATGGCCATCAGATCCAAGAACCTGAACCTCATTCCGATCTTGCAAGCACTTTTGCAGGAGGAAAGCGTCGTGCGCGCGGCAGACAAGGTGGGCCTGTCACAACCGGCCATGAGTGGCGCGCTGGCGCGGTTGCGCGATCTGATGGCCGATCCCATTCTGGTCAGGGTGGGGCGTACCATGCGCCTCACCCCGCGTGCGGAGCGGATGCGCGGCAAGCTTGAGGAAGTCTGTGCGCAGATCGAATTGCTGTTCGAGCCGGAGATATTCGATCCGGCCAGCGCGACAAGGGTCTTCTACATCGCGGCACCGGACTATCTGGCCTATATCATCAGTCAGGCCCTCATGCCCTTCCTTGCCGAACATGCGCCGGGGATCAGGGTTGTCTTCACCGAAGTCCAGTTCGACCTTGATAGGGAGATGCGCGAGGGCAATGTCGATCTGGCGGTCTGCGCCAATTTCGGGCACTGGCCCGAACTCAGCCACGAGTTTCTGTTCAAGGACCGTATCGTCGTCGCCGTGGCAAACCAGCATCCGCTGGCCTCGCGCGCTTCTGCGACGACTGCGGACATCTTCCAGTACCCCAGCATTTCCTATTTCTACGACACCGCCCACATCCAGTTGCGCGAAGCCGAGTTCCATCCCACCGGACTGACCTCGCTCGATCACTCCACGTCCATCATCGCTAGCGACCAGTTCACCTCGGTGCTGGCAACGCTGCGCCCCCCGACAGTCTCCCGCTGCAATGCGGCCTTGGTGGAGCGACTGATCGCGGTACTACCGCTGACCATGCTGGAAATCGAAGACGAGATGACCGAGTTCGACACGGTCATGTTCTGGCCGGCGCAGACGGAAGGGTCGCTGGAGCACGAGTGGCTCAGGACCGCCATCCGGCAGTGTCTCACAAGGCCCCGGGAGACGGCCTGACCGGACACGGGAGCGCCGTGACCTGCGCCTGCATCAGCAAATGATCCGCCCCATCATTTCCTGCGAGCAGGACAAGCTGTACCTCTCATAGGCGCGCCTGCGGTAGGTCAGCACGGTCGTCGTACTGATGCTTAGATCAAGCGAGATAGCCTCGGACGTCATGCCGACCAGTGTTCTGGCACAGACTTGCCGCTCGCGCTGACTGAGCAGCGGGAACGCGCGGCCTAGGCGCTTCTCGACCCTGACAGGCAGCGGCAGGTGGCTTTCGTCGCCCAGCAACTGGACATGCTTGCGCAGCAGAGGAAGCGTCATCTCGGCGAGCGATGTCAGCCCCTCGAACGTCATGTTCGACGAATCCCTGCGGCGATAGAAATTGATCGCGTAGGCGCGGCCCTCGCGCGACCAGGCGCAGCATATCTTCTCGGTCAGACCCGGATGCTCGAAGCACTTGTGCCGATACCCGGAATGCTTGACTTCCGTGGCCGCAAAGCGCGCCGAGCGCAGGCCGCTCGACTTCCCGCGTGCCATCGACAAGGCCGGGTCCATCTCGAAGAAATTGGCAGCATAGGCTGCCGCGCGCTCCTTGGATGAGCCGGCCCGGCCCGACGAGGCAATCATGAACGGCTTTTCGCCTTCGTCGAACCAGTAAGCGAAGATCTCGGCGGCACCGCCTGCCTCGTCAGCAGCATCGAGGAGGATATCACCAAATGCACCTGTGCCGGTGGCATCAACCAGTTGCTCGTAGAGCGCAGATCGCACTGCCAAGATCGCTCTCCCCTGTCCTGTCCGGCATTTTTGCCGTCATGCATGCCCATCTCGCAACAACGATACTAGGCTCGGAATGGGAGGGTAGCTGCTGATACGGTGAGATCACCCCCCAGCAATGGGGGGTATAGTGCCGTGCGGAATGGGGCGGAAAACCCAGCAGCAATGTATCGCACGATCCTAACGCCCCGGTTCCATTTGGCGTGTCGTTTGAACTGACGACACGGTTGAAGGGATGCATTGGGCTAGACACGCGGCGGATTTGGCAGATCTGCTGCCGTTGATCGATGCTGGGGATACACAAGCGATGAGCGACAATTCCGCCGGGCATGCCCACTGGCGCACTCTCTACACCGGCCAACCCTGTGCCTCGGCAGAAACGCCCGAGCGCTCGATGCTGGACCTGTTCCGCAGCGCAGCCCGCCTTGCCCCGTCGAAACCGGCGGTACTCTACTTTGACGGCGCGCTGTCCTACGCAGAGCTCGACCACTTGAGCGATGCGCTCGCCCACCGTCTGGCAGCTCTGGGCTTTACGGCCGGGGACCGTCTCGGGCTCTACATGCAGAACATTCCGCAGTTTCTCATTGGCATTCTGGCTGCCTGGAAATGCGGCGGCATCGCAGTGCCCCTCAGCCCCTTGAACCGCGCCCATGAGCTTGGCCGCATCCTCCCCGACTGCCGCCCGGCAGTCCTTCTTTCGCAGGACGACCTGGCCGAGCATCTTGCAGCCGCGATTGCGGTGATCCCCGGCTATAGCCCCGCAGTGCTGACCACGTCCGCCTTGCGGTTGCAGGCCCGGTGTGACGAGCGGGTCCTGCCGAAATCGGCCACGGCCCATGCAGCGGCCGACATGTTCGACTTTCTCGCTCAGGGCACACCGGCCGCGCCAAGCAGCGCCAGCCCCGCGCCGCAGGCTCCGGCCTTCATCGTCTATACCTCGGGCACGACCGGCGAGCCCAAGGGCGCGATCATCACGCATGACAATGCGGCCTGGAACGCCGAAACGGTCCGGCACTGGTTCTCGCTTGCGCATGGGGATGGACCGGTTTTCGGCATGGCGCCGCTGTTCCACATCACGGGACTGATCGGCGGGATCGGACTTTCCTGGCAGCTGGCCGAACCGCTGATCCTCACCTATCGCTTCCGCCCGGACGTGGTGCTCGATGCTCTGCTCGAACACCGGCCCGGTTTCGTCGTCGGCGCCATCACCGCCTACATGGCGCTGATGAACAGCCCCGGCTCGACTCCGGACCATTATGCATCGTTCAAAGCGATGGTTTCGGGCGGCGCCGCGACGCCGCCTGCAGTGCTGGAAGCGTTCCGCGTTCACAGCGGGCACACCCTCCACAACGGCTACGGTCTGACGGAAACCGCGGCGGGTGTGACCACGGTACCCCACGGCGTGGCAGCACCGGTCGATCCCGCAAGCGGTGCACTCTCCGTCGGCGTGCCGGTCTACGATGCAGGCGCATGGATAGCGGACGACGATGGCCGCGCGCTGGCGCCTGGCGAGATCGGTGAGATCGTCCTCACCGGACGCAGCGTTTCACCCGGCTACTGGAACAAGCCGGAAGCCACCGCAGAGGCGATGAAAGCCGATGGCTTCCGGACCGGCGATGTCGGGTTCATGGATAGCGAGGGATGGGTCTATGTCGTCGATCGCAAGAAGGACATGATCAACGCGTCGGGCTTCAAGATCTGGCCGCGCGAAGTCGAAGATGCGCTCTATACGCACCCCGCCATTCGCGAAGCCGCCATCGTCGGCGTGCCTGATCCCTATCGCGGAGAAACGGTGCGTGCTGTCGTCAGTCTCAAGGCTGGGGAAGCGCTTGAACCGGACGCGCTCATTGCCTGGTGCCGTGCCCGGATGGCAGCCTACAAGCTGCCGTCCGAGGTCGTGTTGATGGACGACTTACCGAAGAATCCGGCCGGCAAGATCCTGCGTCGCGAATTGCGGGATTGAGGCTCCGTGCAGGGCGCTGCGTTCAGCATCCTGCGCCTGCACCCACGGTCCATGTTGCTCAGAAGATGTTGGCCAGACTGACTTCGACCGCCGTCGCCCCGCCATCTGCCGCGAGCACCGCGCCGGTGATGAAGGAGGCCTCATGGGAGGCCAGAAAGGCGATGATCCCGGCAATCTCTTCCGGCTGCGCGATCCGGCCCAGCGGCAGTGGCTTCGTCAGCCGCGACTGAACTTCTTCGGATGACAGGCCGGTTATCCCGGCAAAGGCCCCAAACATGCGTTCGGTGAGTTTCGAATGGCACAGGCCCGGCGCGATCGCGTTGCAGCGGATGCCGTGGGGGCCGTTGTCGATCGCGATCGAGCGGTTCAAACCCAGCAGGCCGGCCTTGGCGGTGGCGTAGGCCGCGTTCTGGGCCGAGCCGACAAGCCCGCCGATCGACGAGAGCAGCACAATCGCCCCGCCGCCGCCGGACTCGCGCATCAGCGGAAGCGCCGCACGCGCTGCCAGCAAGGCTCCATCCAGATTGATCGAGAGCACCTTGCGCCAGGCGTCGAAATCAACGTGCTCTGCGCCGCCGACGGTTTCGAAACCGGCCGCCGTCACCAGCACGTCGAGCCGTCCATACGCGCTCTTTGCAAGGGCAACTGCCTGTTCCAGCGTCGCCCCTTCGGCAGCGTCACCCACGATCACTTCCGCCTTGGTTTCCTCGCGCACTGTATCAAGACCGACCGGATCGAGATCGACGAGAACCAGCTGCGCTCCCTCGGCGAACAGGCGCCTCGCCGTCGCCGCCCCGATCCCGGATGCGGCTCCGGTCACGAGGGCAACCTTGCCTGCAAAGCGCTGCGTGGTGAGTTCGATGGTCATGCTGTTTCTCCTGCGGCTACTTGGCGATTCCGCTTCCAGCGAAGGTGATAATGGCAGTCCCGCCGCAGAAGGCGTCGCATGGCATCATGGACAGTCTCCTGATGTCAGTGCGCTTTCGTTGCGCAAACCTTATCCCGGATAGTCTTGCCGCCCTCAGCTGCTTGTCCTTAGACATGATGACATTCACCCGCACATTCAACGCGCGGTAATGCCGCCATCGACCATGTAGGTCGCGCCGGTGATACCCCCGGTGCCGAGCAGGAACACGACCGTCTCAGCCACTTCCTCTGCCGTCACCAGGCGGCGCAACGGATGGCTGGCGGCGATCTGGTCCCAGATCGCCGGATCGGGAATGCCGGCCAGGGTCATGGGCGTCTTCACGAAACTCGGGCAGACGGCGTTGCAGCGGATGCCATGCGCGCCATAGTCGAGCGCGCAGGATTTGGTCAGCCCGATCACCCCGTGCTTGGACGCGATGTAGGCTGGCAGCGCTTCCTCGGCAGCCACCCCGGCGACCGAGGCCATGTTGACGATGGCGCCGCCGCCGCGGGCGATGAGGTGCGGCAATTGCGCTTTCAGGCTGTTGAACACGCCGGTCAGGTTGATGCTGATCGTGCGGTCCCAGTTCTCGGTCGTGCACGCGGTAATCGGACTGAATTGCCCCCCAACGCCTGCGTTGTTCACGGCGCCATCAAGCCCGCCAAAGTCGGCCACGACAGCCTCGCAAACCCGCTCCATATCCGCGCTCTGAGCGACATCGGCCACATAGGACCGGCTGCCCGGGACACTTGCAGTGGTTCTGGCCGCCGCCTCTCCATTGGCATCGACGATCGCGACGCGCGCGCCAGCCTGCGCCAGCCTTTGCACGATGGCCTCCCCCAGCCCCATCGCGCCACCTGTCACGAGGATCACTTTGTCCTTCAGCATCAAACATGCTCCCTGTCGAAATTGAATGTCGTCTCCGGCTCAGCCCAGCGCCGAAATGGCCGCAAGATGGTCTGCTCCGCGCCGCGCCCGGCCCGCATGGAGCTTCGCCCTGCCCGCAAGGTCGCCGAGCAGAAATCCGCCCAATGCGCGGAGGCGGTCCAGGACGGGCCCTGCGCCGCCCGCCGCCGCGATCCGCGCCGCGCCCCAAGCCTGTGCGGCGCAAATACTGAGGTCGAGCAAGGCTGATGCACCAGCCTCCGCCTCGCGGGGCTGATCCTCCAGCGCCATCAGATGCGCCGCCGTCTCGTCTAGCAGGCTGAACACCGTGCGGGCTTCGGCAGCCAGATGGTCCTGTCCGGCCGCAGCCAGCGCCGCAGCGTCTGCTTCCCCCTGACGCAGAAATGCGTCGAGTCCGGCCCGCCGATCCTTCCACAAGCGGCGATGAAGGAGGTCCAGCGCCTGCATGCCGGAAGTACCCTCGAAGATGGTCAGGACCCGCGCATCTCGCAAGATCTGTTCGGTGGGCCAATCGACCGTGTAGCCAGCCCCGCCCAGCACCTGAATGGCCGTGCTGGCCGTGTTGAACGCCAGCTCTCCGCCCAGGGTCTTCACGATCGGAAGCAGCCACTGCGCAATGGCTGCACTTTCAGCGCGCCGCGCGGGGTCGCTCTCCACCCGGGCAAGATCGGCTTCGACCGCTGCGGCGTAGATGACCGCACGGCCTGCTTCGACTTCGGCCTGCGCACCCAGCACCATGCGCTGGACGTCGGCATGTTCGATGATCGGCACGGGGTTTGGCCCCCTGCCGCCCTGCAGGCGTTCTCGGGCATAGGACAAAGCGACGTCGGCGGCGCCGCTCGCCATGCCAAGACCCATGCCGCCCACGGCCATGCGCATGTTGGCGATCATCACGAACATCTGCGCCAGACCGCGGCCTTCCTCGCCGAGCATCCAGCCCCGGGCGCCTTCAAAGCCCATCGCGCAGGTTGGCGAAAGGTGCAGGCCAAGCTTGTGTTCGAGATTGCGCACGAACACACCATTGCGCTCGCCGTCGATCCGATCGGGCACAAGAAACAGCGAAAGTCCGCGCGACCCTTCGGTGCGGGCAAGCAGGCAGTGCCCGATACGCCCCGTCAGATCGTGATCGCCGAACGAGATCCACTGCTTCTCGCCGGTGATCGACCAGGTCCCATCATCCTGAGGCTTTGCCAATGTTCGCATACGGCCCGCGTCCGAGCCTGCACCCACTTCGGAAATGCAGATCGTCGCCCCCCATTCGCCGGACATCAGCTTCGGCAGCCATTCGGCCTTGATGGCGTCGCTGGCCCACGCATCGATCAGCCGGGCCGCTGATCGGATCGGCACGGGCAGCATGCCGAAAGCGCAGCAATGGCGATCGAACACTTCCTGCGCGGCCACGGCGACGACCAGCGGCAGGCCTTGGCCGCCGTGCTCGCTGGGCATATCCAGCGTCATCCACCCGCCCTGCGCAAAGTCCTGCCAGACCTGACGGTAAAGCGCGCTTGTTACGACCTCGCCGTCCACAACCCTCGGGGGCGCGCACTCACTGGTCGCGTTCAGCGCCTCCAGCCTGTCCGCCGCTTGCGCTGCGGCGGCTTCCAGAACGGCGTCGACCGTTTCCGCACTCGCCTCGGCAAACGAAGGCACCAGCTCACGTAGACGAACCAGCCCCGCCAGCAGATCGATCTGTGCAGCGAGCGGAGCTGTGCCGATCCGGGGAACGGAAGCCCGGCTCATGCAGGATCGGCGACGTGCAACACGAGCTTGCCCGGAGCCTTGCCGGTAAACATCGTCGGCAAGAGTTCGGGAGCCTTCTCGAAGCCCTCGTGGCGGTTCTCTTCGACGTGGATGCGGCCTTCCTGCACCCATTGCCCCAGCTGCATGGCAGCAGCCGGTATCTCATCCGCATAGAAGAACAGGAGAATGCCCTGCACGGTGAGCTGGTGCGTGCAGATGCGCATGTAGTTGGTGGGGCCCTGCACCTTTACGTCGGTGTAGCCCTGAGACATCGCGCCGCAGATCAGGATTCGGCCCTTGGGTGCCATGTGCAGGAACAGCGTATCGAGCATGTCGCCGCCGACGTTGTCGAAATAGGCATCCACACCGCCCGGGACGAGCTCGGCCAAACGTGCGCCGACATCTTCGTTTTGGTAATCAATCGCTGCGTCGCATCCGGCATGTTCTACGATCCAGCGACACTTGTCGGGGCCACCAGCGATCCCGATGACCCGGGCTCCCAGCAGTTTGGCGATCTGGCAGGCCAATGAGCCCGTCGCCCCTGTCGCCGCCGAGATCACCACTGTATCGCCTGCCTTGACTTTCAGCCCGTCGGTCACGCCAAAATAAGCGGTGAGCCCGCCGACCCCGAAAACGCCGAGATTCCAGGACAAGGGATAGGGGGCGTCTGGCAGATGGCGCAGCGGCATCGGCCCGTCGGCGCGCATCACGGCATAGTCCTGCCAGGCCATGAACCCTTCGACGATCTGGCCGGGCTGGTAGGCCGGATTTTGCGAGGCAACTACTTGGCCGATCCCCCCGCAACGCATCGGTTCGCCGGGCATGATGGGATCCATGTAGCCGCCATCGTCGGTCAACCAGATACGCTGGCTGGCATCGTATCCGAAGAACAGCGTGCGCACGAGCACGTCACCATCCGTGAGTTCCGGCAAGGTACCTACGACCAGATCGAAATCGTCGGGCCGGACATCGCCTTGCGGGCGGCGGTTGAGAATCCACTGGCGGTTGGGCGTGTCGGGAGAGAGCGTCATGGGAAATTGTCCTCAACGGGGTTTCAGATCTTGTGGCCGACGGCAGACCGGTAGCGTGCGCTCCGGTCTGATTTCGCGGGGCTGCTCCATAGCGTTTGGCGCACAGGTCGGCGAAAGGGCGTTATCCCGACCCCGGCGGAATGGATTTCAGGGACCATCGCAACGCCTCCAATTCGCACAGCACGGCGCCCCCAGCTTGCGGGGTGCGCCTGCTCCTCTCCCGGATCGCCATCTTGCAAATCCGGTGGACGAGATGCGCGCGCAGCCGTCGGAGTGCTCCCCCCCATGTCGAGGGGGGAGGCCGTGCAGGTTGATTGCGACGTGGACTTCGCCCAAGCCACCTCGTCTTGGTAAGGAGCCATGATGGACAAGGGTGCGGATTCGGGCGTGAGAGGGCCACCGAAAGAGGCGGAACGAACAATCATGCGCAGCTTGGCAGACCAGTCTTCGTCACTGAAGACCCTCCCGCCACGCTCGCCACCAAGCTTTCTGGTGCGCGGACACCTCTCGCTCGAGCGGATGCTGGTTGCCGGCATGCACGTGATCGAGATCTGCGCGCCACATGGCTTCGGAAAGACCAGCCAGTTGGCACAGTGGTACCGGGAGGCACTTGTATCTGGTCGCCAGGCCATGTGGCTTTCCATCGATGCGCGCGATGATGCCGCGAAAGTCGTCACCTGCCTCGCCGATGCTGCCGCACGGCTGAGCCGCAGAGACGCTTTCTCGCCTGCCTTCCTCGCGTGGGTTGCAAGCTGCGCCGATCCGCAGCAGGCGATTACGGCCTGGCTCGCGGAAACAGCCCAGATGCCGGGAGAAACGATCCTCCTCCTGGACGATGCAGATCAGGCCTCATCGCAAGCTAGACCGGCCATCGAATACCTGATCGCAAACGCACCAGCTAACCTGCGCATTGCGGTCAGCTTGCGGCCCAACGGGACCTTCGCCGATTCCGGCCTTCTTTCCAGCATCCCGATGATGCGGATCACGGCTCGTGAACTGCGCCTTGGTGAAGAGGAAACCGTCCGCCTGGTCCGGCAGATTGCAGAAATCGGGATGCAGGGCGAGGATCTCGATCAGTTCGCCATAGAACTGCACCGTCATGCCGCCGGTTGGCCGCTTGGCGTGCGCCTCGGCATCGCAGCCCGGTTGCGCAGTCCGGATGGTGCTTCCGATGCCCGCAATATGGCCGTGTCAACACCGGGATAAAAACGGGCCAGGCACCGGTTTAAAAAGGGGCCAGTTGGGTTGAATAAAAAGCCCCA
>NZ_JAIEPN010000051.1 GCF_019748365.1 Novosphingobium sp. | reverse complement strand
CCGATGCGTCACAAGCTGGGCCAGCGCAAGCTGGGTCGTACATCCTCGCACCGCCGCGCGCTGATGCGCAACATGGCCGCTGCGCTCATCAAGCACGAGCAGATCACCACCACGCTGCCCAAGGCGCGTGAACTGCGCCCCTATATCGAAAAGCTGATCACGCTGGGCAAGCATGGCGGCCTTTCCAACCGCCGCCTCGCGCACGCCCGCCTGCTCGACGACGCGCAGCTGGTGAAGCTGTTCGACGTGCTGGCCGAGCGCTACGCCGGCCGCGCCGGTGGCTACACCCGCATCATCAAGGCCGGTTACCGCGCCTCGGACGCTGCTCCGATGGCCGTGATCGAGCTGGTCGACCGCGACACCAGCGCCAAGGGCCTCGACTCCGGCCCGGTGCTGACCGCGGACGAAGACGAATACGAAGCAGCCTGAGGCTGCCGGATCCCGAAAGGGACTGACTGGGCGGTGCCGCAAGGCGCCGCCCTTTTCATTTGCGCATTCCCCCTCCTTCCGCCCGCAGTGACGAATGTGGCGCGGGCACGATCCCCCCCCCGGATCCTCGTCATCCCCGCGCAGGCGGGGATCCAGAGCCGCACTGCACAACGCCTGCCGTTGGCCCCAAACCGCGCCGAAACCCTGAAAATCCCTTGCCATGCGATAAGCGCAATTTCGCTCTCGCCCAACACCCTCCGGTGGTGCTAAACCCCTCCCATAAAAGCATGAAAATCGTGGGAAGGATCGGAAGGGCGGTCCTGGTTTCGGCACTTCTGCTGCCGGCGCCGGGGGCTATGGCTCGTGAAGAGGCCGAGGCGCTGGTCGCGCCGGTTCACGGCCCGTCCACCTATACCGGCACAGAGGCGGTGCAGCCCTCGGGCGCGGATCGGAGCCCGGACCGGGCCGGCATCACCACGTTCTCCGCCCCGCGCTACCCGCCCACACGCCGCGATTCCCTGATCGAGCGCCAGTTCGGCGAGGATCTGGCCGATCCCTATCGCTGGCTCGAGGCGGACGTGCGGTCCAGCCCCGAAGTCGCGTCATGGGTGGCGCAGCAGAATGCGGCCAGTTCGGTCTATCTCGCCCAGCTCCCCGGACGTGACGCGCTGCTGGGCAAGATCCGCAGCCTGTTTGCCTACGAACGCTTCAGCCTGCCGCGCAAGGCGGGCAGTCGCTACTTCTACACGCGCAACAGCGGCCTCCAGAATCAGGCGGTGCTGGAAGTGCGAGAAGGGCTGCAAGGCGAGGGCCGCACCCTTGTCGATCCCAATGGCTGGGAGAAGGAAGTCGGGGAAGGCCTGCGCACGCTCGATGCCTGGGTGCCCTCGCCGGGCGGCAATCTTCTGGCGCTCACCCAGCAGCGCGATGGCAGCGATTGGCGCACCGTGCGCGTTGTCGATGTCGCCACCGGCAAGATGCTGGAAGACCGGCTCGAATGGGCCAACGATACCGCGATCGGCTGGGTTGGCGATGCCGGCTTCCTCTATGCCCGCTATCCCGAGCCGCCTGCGGGTCAGGCCTACCGCGCGCAAGTGTTTGACAAGGCAATCTGGTTCCACCGCGTCGGCACCCCGCAAAACGCTGATATCCGCGTTTTCGCCACGCCGGATCACCGCGATTGGAACCATCGCATTACCGTCTCCTCGGATGGCCGCTGGGCCGTGATCCTGTCTTCCGCGAGCACGCTCCCGCGCCGCACCCTGCACGTCATCCCGCTCGGGCGCGGCAAGGCGCAGGACTGGAGCGCGATCCCCATTGCGCCGGCGATGACCGACGACTGGAAGTTCGTCGAAGGCGTCGGCGATCACTTGTGGTTCATCACCAATGCCGGTGCGCCGCATTATCGGCTCGTCCGCATCGATCTCGATCGCGCCGACAAGGGCCGCTTCTCGATCAACGAGGTGATCGGCGAGAAGACCGATACGCTCGATGCCGGGCGCATCGTGGGCAACCGGCTGATCCTGTCCTATCTCCAGCAGGGCGCGAGCTACGCCGTCGTCACCGATCTCAAGGGCAACACCAAGCGGTCGATCACCGTCGGTGCGGTCGGTTCGGCCAGCGGCTTTGGCGGGCGGCCCGGCGATCCGGAGACGTTCTACCAGTTCGCCAGCTTCAACCAGCCGCCCTCGATCTTCCGGCTGGATATGCGCACCGGCGCGGCCACGCCGTTTGCCGTTCCGCACCTCCCGTTCAACCCGGACGACTACATCGTCGAGCAGCGCAGCTTCCCTTCGAAGGACGGGACCAAGGTGCCAATGTATGTGGTGCGCAAGCGCAGTCTTGCCGTGGCGAACCGCGCCGCGCCCACGTTGCTTTATGGCTACGGCGGCTTCGATGTCGCGCTCACGCCGGGCTATTCGGCGGTGCGGATGGCCTGGCTCGAGGCGGGCGGCGTCTTCGCGCTCGCCAATATCCGTGGCGGCGGCGAGTTCGGCCGCGCCTGGTACGATGCCGGCCGCCTCGCCAACAAGCAGAACAGCTTCGACGATTTCATTGCTGCGGGCGAATACCTCCTCAAGGAAGGCATCGCCGCGAAGGGCGGGCTGGCCATTCAGGGCGGTTCCAACGGCGGCATGCTGGTCGCGGCGGTGATCAACCAGCGCCCCGATCTCTTCGCCGCCGCCAATCCCGATGTCGGCGTGATGGACATGCTGCGGTTCGACCGCTTCACCTCGGGCCGGTTCTGGGTCGATGATTACGGCAGCCCCGCGCGTGAGGCCGATTGGCGCGTGTTGCGCGCCTATTCGCCCTATCACAACATCCGGCCGCGCGGGGACTACCCCGCCATCCTCGTCACCACCGCCGATACCGACGACCGCGTCGTGCCCGCGCACAGCTTCAAATATGTTGCCGCGCTGCAGGCCGCCGATCTCGGCAGCCGCCCGCATCTGCTGCGGGTCGAGGCGCAGGCGGGGCACGGGCCCGGCAAGCCGGTCGACAAGGTTATTGCCAGCGGTGCCGATGTGCTTGCGTTCCTCGCGAAGTGGACGGGGCTGGCTCTTGAATAGAGCGCTCTTGCAGCCATGCGCGCGCGCCACTATCGCTCGGGAGTGAAGCGGCCTGCTGCCAAGGCAGGCGTAAGCCACAGGAAAGACCAGACATGACCTCGTTCCAGGACCGTGAACGCGCCGAGGAAGCCAAGTTCGCGCACGATGAAGACACCCTGTTCCGCATCCAGGCCCGCCGCAACAAGCTGCTTGGCCACTGGGCGGCGCAGCGCATGGGTCTCGATGCGGCCGAAACCGAAGCCTATGCCCGCGCCGTCGTGCAGGCCGAATTCGAGGAAGCCGGTGACGAGGACGTCGTGCGCAAGCTGCTCGGAGATCTCACCATGGCCAAGGTCGACATCGACGAATCCGAAATCCGCGCCGCGCTCGCCGAACAGGCCATCGAAGCGCGCCGCCAGATCGTGGGCGACGCCTGATGCCGATGCCGGCCGCCGAGATCGAGGCGCTGATCCGCGCCGCGATTCCCGATGCAGAAGTGACGATCACCGATCTCGCCGGCGATGGCGATCACTACGCCGCCCATGTCGTTGCGCCGTCGTTTGCCGGCCTCAGCCGCGTTGCGCGGCACAAGGCGGTTTATGGCGCGCTGGGTGAGCGCATGGGCGGGGTGCTCCATGCCTTGCAAGTGACCACCGCCGTCCCCACCTGAACTTCACGCAAAGCCACGAAAGCCCGGAAAAGCCCCATGTCCACCAACCAACGCATCGCAGAAATCGTCGGCTCCAACGACGTCGTCCTGTTCATGAAGGGTACGCCGCTGTTCCCGCAGTGCGGCTTCTCGAGCAAGGCGGTTGCCATCCTTGATCACCTCGGCGTCGAATATGCCTCGGTCGATGTGCTGCAGGACATGGAAATCCGTCAGGGAATCAAGTCCTTCTCCGATTGGCCGACGATCCCGCAGCTCTATGTGAAGGGCGAATTCGTCGGCGGTTCGGACATCATGATGGAAATGTATCAGGCCGGTGAACTCCACCAGCTCATGGTCGATGCCAACGTCGTGCAGGCCTGATCCTTCCACATTTATCGCAAAACAGAGCGCGGCTCCGCCACAAGCGGGGCCGCGTTTTGCGTTTCAGGAACCGTGTGTGGGGCGGGGGGAGGGCCGTCCGGCCCCGCGCGCGGGTGGGGGGTGGATCCGCGCGCGGGGCTTGTCAGGCGGTGGGGCCTGGAGAGGCGGAACCGGGAGACCGGGGGGAACGGTTCCGCCTCTGGGAAGACACTCTCAGGACACGGAAGACTATGCATGGGGCGTGCCAAATTCACAAACACCCCAAAAAGCCAAGTGATCCGCTGCGGACGAGCCTTTGCGCGGCAGCCAATCTGTAAAGTCTGCCGACAGGCCCTCTCACTTTGGGGGAGAACGCGGCAAACCGGCGCCGCAGAGCTTGGCAAGGCCCGGCACCCTGTAGCATTGTCGCTGCATGGACGAACTCGATGATATGGGCGAACACGCGGACGCTGCCCCCGCTACCCCTGCTGCGACCCTTGTGGTGTTCCGCCATGATCCCGCCGGCGGTCCGGCCCATATCCTGATGGTCGAACGCTCGGGCAGCCTTGCCTTTGCCGGCGGGGCGACCGTGTTCCCCGGCGGCAAGGTCGATCCGGCCGATCATGAACTTGCTGAAGCCTTCATGGCCCGCACCGGCCTTGCGCTCGATCCCGCGGACGCGGCTGGACGCATCACTGCGGTGCGCGAAACGCTCGAGGAAACCGGCCTCGTGGTCGGCCTCATCGGCGCCATCGATGCCGATCGGGCCGCTGCCGCCCGCCGCCTGCTGCTCGATACCGGCCGCCTTGCCGATGTGCTCGAAGCCTTCGCGTGGGAGCTCGATTTCGACGCGCTGGTGCCCTTCGCACGCTGGTGGCCACGGCACCGCAACATGCGCGTGTTCGATACGCGTTTCTATCTTGCGGACCTCGGCACCGGCGCGGTCGAAGTCACCGCCGATACCACCGAGAATCGCCACCTCTTCTGGGCCAGCGCGGCGGAGGCGCTGCGTCTGGCCGATGAGAAGGCGATCAAGATCATCTTCCCCACCCGCCGCAATCTCGAACGGCTGGCGCAGTTCAGCCATTTCGCGGCTGCTCGGGAGCATGCGCAGGCCACGCCTATCGTCACGGTCACTCCGCGGATCGAACTGCGCGATGGGACACGCTGGCTCGTGATTCCCTCGGATGCCGGCTACCCGGTCGATGGCGAACCGCTCGCCCAGGCCGACCGCGCATAGACTGCTCCGAGATGGAGGTGATTGTGCAGTGCAATGGATTTTTCGTTGCGCTGCATATACTTAAGCAAAAATACATAGATTCGTGTAAGCTTCACTTCACCCCGCGGCGCTAGACCGGGGGGTGGAGGAACTTCATGCCCGCTGCCAAGCTGCGCCCCGATAGCCCTGTTTCTGCCCCTCCGGTTGCGCCGTCCGCAGCTGCGCCGCGGGCGCTCCAGAGTGCCGCAGCATCGGCGTCGGTGGCCCGACTTGCCGATGAACTGGCGATTCCGGCGCCTTCGCCGGTGCATCAGCTGCAGGCCGAACTGGCGCAGTTGACCCTCACGCCAGAGGCCGACGCGGAGCAACTCTATCCCGGCTGGTTCCGCCTCGCCTTCCCTCTTGCGAGCTCGTTCATGCTCTGGGTGGCGATACTGTGGGGCGCCAGCCTCCTCGTCTGAGAGCCTGCGCGTCAACCACTTCGCAGCATCGTATTCCAACCGTCCCGGGGGCATCCTCGCCTGACCGGCTCCCCGCTGCACTGCATCATGACGTCACTGCCGCCCCTTTTCGGCGTGCGGGCCTCGATGGAGACCTGAGCAGTGAACAGCCTCTTGCCTGCCCAGGCCGAACGCTGGGCATCCGAACCTGCCGCAATCGCGTTCGCACCTGCGTCACGCCCCGTTCCACCCCCTCGCGTGCTCACCGCAGTGCCGCTACCGGCGCAGCCGCGGCTGCCTCCGCGCACTGGGGTCCCCTCCGGGCGCCATGCCGCCATGATCCGCCTGTTCGATGTTGTCGTGGCGGGCACCGCGCTCACTTTGCTGGTGCCGGTGCTGCTGGCCGTGGCGCTGGCGATCAAGCTGCTCGATCCCGGCCCGCTGCTGTTCGCGCACAAGCGGCTGGGGCGGGGCGGCCGCCCGTTCCATTGCCTCAAGTTCCGCTCGATGACGATCGATGCCGATGCGCGCCTCGCCCGCCTGCTGGAAACCGATCCGCAAGCACGAGCCGAATGGGCCCAAACGCAAAAGCTGCGCATCGATCCGCGCATCACGCCTGTCGGCCGCTTCCTGCGCCGCAGCTGCCTTGATGAGCTGCCGCAGCTCATCAATGTCCTGCGCGGGGAAATGAGCCTTGTCGGACCCCGCCCGATCACGGCGGCAGAGGCGGTGCGCTATGGCCGCCACTTCCCGGTCTATTGCAGCCTCAAACCCGGCATTACCGGGCTATGGCAGGTCAAGCGGCAGGACCAGACGAGCTATCGGCGCCGTGTTGCCTTCGATCTGGCTTACGCCCGCTCGCGCTCGCTGGCGCTCAACCTTGCCATCCTCGTGCTCACAGTGCCTTCGGTGCTGCGCGGCCAGGGAGCCTGCTGAGCTGCCTCCGCCAGTATGAAGCCTTCGTTTCCCGCAACCTCGCCCGCCGAATCGCCAGCAGCGTTCCGGCGGGCGTTTTGTTGCAGCTGCGTGGCCGCATTGCCGAGCACCGCTTCCAGCACGCGGATGGCCTGATCGCGCCAGGTCCAGTGCGCGGCGTGGATGCGGCCCTTAGCGGCAAACGGCGCCGGATCGGCCAGCACGCGCCGCACCGCCGCCACCATATCGTCCACATCGCACGGATCGCAGTAGACCGCCGCCGTGCCGCAGCGTTCGGTCATCGCCGGGATCGCGGAGACGACCACCGGGCAGCCGAAATGCATCGCCTCGATCGGCGGCAGCGGGCTCGCTTCATAGAACGAGGGGAACAGCAGGCATCCGGCGCCGCGATAGAGCTGGCCGAGCGCATCAAGTTCGGTCACCGGCCCGGTGAAGCGCACCAGATGGGCCACGTCTGCCGGAACGTCCCCCGTGATCGGCGAGAGGATTTCGCTGCCTCCGCCCACAATCAGGGTGCGCAGTCCAGACTCGCGCGCCAGCCGCACGGCCACTTCCAGCACGCCATGGATGTTCTTCCGCCGCGAAAGCGAGCCGACGAACAACATGTAGCCCGGCTCCACCGCCTCGCCGCTCGTCAGCAGGCGCTGCGCCGCTGGGGCTGCACCGCCCCAGCCGCCGTTCTGCGCCACGCGGATGCGCCCGCGCGCGTCGGGCCGCAGCGCTGCCAGCATGGCCTTCTCCCGCTCCGAAACGGTGAGGATCGTCCCGGCCCGGCGCAGCAGCGAAGGCAGCATGAAGCGGTGCCCCAGCCGGTAATGCAGCCGGTAGGCGCCGGGGAACTGCCGATAGGACAGGTCGTGGATCATCACCGTCACCCCCTGCCGGGCATGCAGCGCTGCAAACGGCGCGGTATTGCCAAGGCACAGCAGGTGTGCCCCGCGCACGTGGCGCGGCAGCACCAGCTGCTCCCAGGCATGCCCGCCCAGACGCCAGCCCAGCCGCCCGGCCCACCGGCTCGCCGCGCGCTCCACCGCGGTCACGCGCAGCGCCAGATCGTCGAGCTCTGCCGCCGGTTCGCACACCAGCCGCAGCCTGACGGCGAGGCCTTCCTCTGCCACCAGCCGGTCGAGCGCGCGGGTAAGCTCGCGCGCCACGCGCTGCACGCCGGTCACCGGCTGCATCAGGAAGCGGCCGTTGATGACGATTTCGGGAAGGCTGGTGGTCGGCTGGTTCATGCGCGCGCCCGGTGCTCTGCTGATGGAATGGCGCCGTTCTACCACCTCACCCGCCGCATCCGCGCCCGCTAACGGGTCGGGTTCGGAGACAACCTTCGTGGGCGAGGGGCGGCGCGCCAGCTAGACCGGTCCGGCCACTTGCAGGGGAGTGGTGCAAGGCTCGGAGGGCAGGCGGCACATGCTGCGTATCCATATCGTCATTGCCACGGTCGGCCGGCCCGCGCTCCTGCGTGAAACGGTCGACTTGATCGCGCGGCAGACGCGGCAGCCCGATGGCGTGCTGATCGTCGCGCCCTCGCAGGAGGATTTCGGCACTGCGGGCGAAAGCGCCGTCCGGCCGGAGCTCGCGCTCTCGCCAAAGGGCCTGTGTCGCCAGCGTAACCGCGCGCTCGATCTGCTCGAAGGGCGGGCGGATGTGGTCCTCTTTCTCGATGATGATTTCGTCATGGCCCCGGATTACTGCGCCGCGATCGAGGCGCTGTTTGCCTCCGATCCGGGGATAGCCGGGATCACCGGCAATCTTGTCGCGGATGGGGTGCGCCACGGCGGCTTCACCGCGCAGCAGGCGCTCGATCTGATCGCGCTCGATGCCTCGGCGCTCGATCCTGCCATTATCCCGCGCGAAGCGCTCTATGGGTGCAACATGGCGCTGCGCATGTCGCTGATGCGCGGCCTGCGCTTTGATGAGGCGCTGCCCCTCTATGGCTGGCAGGAGGATATCGATCTCACCATGCAGCTTGCCCGGCGCGGGCGGCTGATCTCCAGCGGCCGGGTCACCGGCGTTCATCTCGGCGTGCGCGGCGGTCGCACGTCGGGGCGGCGACTTGGCTATTCGCAGGTCGCCAATCTCGTCTACCTGCTGCGCAAGGGCACGATCCCGCGCTGGCTCGCCAAGCGTCTGTTCTGGCAGAACTTCGCCGCCAATCTGCTGCGCACGCCCTTCCCCGAACCGCATATCGATCGCGCCGGTCGCCTCGCTGGAAACTTGCGCGCGCTGGCCGATCTTGCGCTCGGGCGGATCGATCCGCGCAAGATCGAGCGGATGTAGCCCCCGCATGCGCCGCGTCGTCTTCAACGGAAAATTCCGCGCCGGCGGGCTCAACGGAGTCCACCGTGTCGCCGCGCGGCTGATTTGCGAAGTCGATGATCTCCTCGCGAGCGCGCCCGCGCCCGATGATCCCCCTTGTGCGTTGATCGTGCCCAAGGGCTGCGCCGATGGGCCGCCGCTCGCCGCCATCCAGCTGATCGAGGATGATCGCCCCGCTTCGCAGCCGTGGGAGCAACTGCGCCTGCCCAAGCTTGCGGCGGGCGGTCTGCTGGTCAATCTCGCCAATCTCGCCCCCGTCGCGCATCGCCCCAAGCTCACCATGCTGCACGATGCGCAGTTCCTCCGGGCGGACAGTTCCTATCCCTGGCGCCAGCGCATGGGGTATCGCCTGCTCACCCCGCTCATGGCCCGCTCCAGCGCGCGGGTGCTCACGGTCTCGGCCTTCTCGGCAGGCGAGCTCGCGCGCGGCGGCGTCACCGGCCGGGTGGAGGCTAAAGTGCTCCACAACGGCGCCGACCATATTCTCGAGGCGCGGGCGGATCCCGCCGCACTTGCCCGCCTCGGCCTTGCGCCGCGCAGCTATGCGCTGATGTTCGGCAGTCCCAAGGCCTACAAGAACAATGCCGTCGTCTTCAGCGCCTTTGCCGGCGGCGCACTGGCCCCCTTGCGTCTCGTCGTCGTCGGCCCGCCGCGCGCTGCGCTGGAAGCCGCCGGGCTCACCCCGCCGCCCGATGCCCTGTTCGCCGGGCCTTGCGACGATGCCGTGCTGCGCGCGCTCTATGAAGGGGCGGAGGCGCTGCTGTTCCCCTCGCGCACCGAAGGCTTCGGCCTGCCGCCGGTGGAAGCCATGCTCTGCGGCTGCCCGGTCATCGCGGCCCCTTGCGGCGCTGTGCCGGAAATTTGCGGCGATGCCGCGCTCTACGCCGATCCCGATGACCCCGCTGCCTGGCGCGCGGCGCTCTCCGATCTGCCGCGCAGTGCATTCATTGCCGCCGGTCATGCCCGCGCCGCGCGCTACACCTGGGCCCGCGCCGGGCGCGATCTGCTCACCGCGCTGCGCGAACTGGCGCAGAAAGCATGAAGGCGCGCCTTGCCCGCTTTGCCCGCGCCGGGGGCGGCACCGCCATGATCGCCATGGCCGCGCGCGTCAGCGGGCAATTTGCGATGGTCGCAGTCACGCTGGTCGCCACGCGCCACCTCGCGCCCGCCGATTTCGGCGTCTTCGCCATTGCAGGGGCGCTGGCCATGCTGGCGCGGACCATGCTCTACACCGGCCCGTTCGAGTATCTGCTCAAGCTTCCGCACGATGCCGATCAGCCGCAGGGCGCAGGCGCCTGCCTCGCCGCGACGGTGCTGGTCGCGCTGGGCTGGATCGCGCTGCTCGTCCTCCTCGGCCTCGCCGCGCCCTTCGTGTTCAAGGGCGGCGGGGTTGCGCCGGTGATTCTCGCGCTCGCGCCTTCGGTCCTCCTCGGCGCGCTCGCGGCCTTTGCGGAATCGCTGATGCTGCGCGGCGGGGCCGTCCGGCGCTACTACGCGATCACCGTGCTGGCCGAAGTCGGCGCGGGTCTCGCCGCAATCGCCTTGCTCGCCGCCGGCTGGGGCCTCTGGGCACTCGTCCTCCAGATCTACGCGCGCACCCTGCTCATGGCCCTCGCGCTCGGCGCACTGGGGCCGCCGCTGGCGCTGGCCGCCCCGCCGCGCGCGCTGGTGGCAGACGTGCTGCGCTGGTCGGCCAGCCGGTTCGGTTCGGTCTTCGTCACGTTCCTCGCCAATTACAGCGGCGATCTCATTCTCGGCGTGGTCCTGTCCCCCGCCGCCTCCGGGCTCTACCGCGCCGCCAATCGCATGGTCACCGCGCTGGCAGACATGTTCGTCCAGCCCGCCGGCATGCTCGCGCTCACCACCCTTGCCGCTGATCGCGCGCGGGGCGAGGGCGAGGGCCGCCCCGGCGCATGGCCTCGCCTCGCAGCCCTGTTCGCAGCCCTCGGCTGGCCCGCGCTCGCGCTGCTGGCGCTCTTTGCGCGCCGCGTGGTCCCGCTTGCGCTTGGTCCCGCCTGGGCTGCCGCCGCCCCGGTCGTCGCGGTGTTCTGCGTGGCGCGCATGGCCGCGCTGGTCACCGCCGTCGCCACGGCGGAACTCATCGTCACAGACCGGCAAGGCAGGGTGCTTGCTGTGCAGACCGCCGCTGCCCTCGCTACCGCCGCCCTCACCATACTCGCCGCTCCCTATGGCGCGATCGGCGCCGCGCTCGTCGCGACTGGCGTGGCCGTAGTCGCCGCCGCCGCCATGGCGCTCGCGGCCCTCCAGCGCCACGATCGCCCCGCCCTTGCTGAGGCTGCTCGCCTCGTCCTTTTCCCCCTCTTCGGAGCGTTCGCTGCGGGCCTCGCCGCAGACCGCGCCTTCGGCAGCTCCGCCCCGCTTGTCGCGCTCGCCCTGCCGCTTGCCTGCGCCGCTGCCGGCTGGATGCTGGCCGCGTGGCCGGTCATCCCCGCGCTGCGCCGCGCCGCCGGGCTTCTGTCGTCGGCACCAAGCCCGGCCTGACCCCAAATCCCGCTTGCCCCCGGCGCGCTGTCGTGGAACCTTCGCAGCTGCAAAAAGGGGACCGCCACCGATGAAGCGCATCACATTCGCCGCAGCCCTGCTGCTTTCCGCCATCCCCGCCGTCGCCACGGCTGCCGAACCCCCGGCCACCACCTTGGTCGCGCCCGGCTTCGCCGTCCCCACCAGCGCCAAAGGCCCCGGTTTCCGCCTCCAGCCGCTCGGGCCCGATCTCGTGAAGATCGATTTCGATGCCTACATGTCCTCGGTCGAGCATCTCCAGCAGACCTTCACGCGCAGCACCGATTGGCCCCACGCCGGGATCAGCGATGCCGATGCCCTGCTCGACATGCAGACCGAAGAGGGCCGCTTCCAGCGCCGCGAAAGCTTCGCCTATTCGGTCCTCACGCCCGACGGCAAGAGGGAGCGCGGCTGCATCTATGTCGCCCCCAGCCCCGTCGCGGGCTATGACGCGGTCGTGCGCATCTGGGTCACCAAGGCCGAATACGATGCCGGCTTCGACAAACGGCTCGAGGCATGGGCGCACAAGTGGATCGCTGCCAAGTGGCCGTTCAGGAAAGTCGCCTGGCCCGGCCGCGATATCCCCTGGGCCGAGTGGGATGCGCTCACCAAAGCGAAGTGATCACAGCGCCAGCCGCGCCGCCGCCTCCCGCGCTTCGGCCTCGCGCTGCGGCATGATCGGGTCCATCCGCGCGCGATAGCCGGCAAGGATGGCGGCAGGCGCCGTCTCCGGCCGACCGGCATCAAAGGGCGGGGCAGGGGCGTATTCGAGGCCCAGCTGCAGCGTCTGCGCCAGCGCATCGCCGCCGATCTCCGCGAGCACCGTCAGTGCAAAGTCGATCCCCGCCGTCACGCCGCCGCCGGTGATCACATTGCCATCGCGCACCACGCGCCCCGCATCGGGCACAGCGCCGAACAGCGGCAGCAAATGCCGCCACGCCCAGTGGCACGCAGCGCGCTTGCCCGTCAGCAGCCCCGCCGCGCCGAGGATCAGCGAGCCGGTGCAGACCGACGTCACATAGCGCGCGCCCAGCGCCAGACGCCGTACTTCGCCCACGAACGCGGCATCGAGCGCCGCCTCGCTCGCATTGACTCCGCCCGGCACGCAGATCAGGTCGCAAGCCTTGATTTCGGCCAGTACCCGCGTGCCGGCAAAGACCAGCCCTTCCGCCGGCACCTCGCCGCCATTGCGGCTGGCGACAATCGTCTCGCTCCCCGGAACGCGCGAAAGGAACTGGTGCGGGCCGGTGAAATCGAGCTGGGTCATCCCCGGAAACACCGCGAACACAATGCGAAACGGCTGGTCGGTCATGCCAATCTCCTCTGCCTGTCGCCCCGTTATCGCGCCGATCTCCGGTTGACGAAATGTCAATGATCCCTCATTTTAGGCCATGCCCAGAACCATCGGCCTCTTCCTCTTCGCCGACTTCCAGATCCTCGACGTCGTCGGCCCGCTAACCAGCTTCGAAGTGGCCGAGCGCTTCGCCCCCGGCGCCTACCGCCTCATTCTTATCTCGACTGAAGGCGGCGCGGTGCGCAGTTCCGCCGGTGTCCTGCTCGAAACCCTGCCCGCCAGTGCAGGCCCGCCGCTCGATACGCTGATCGTCTCCGGCGGCGATGGCAGCCGCACCGCGATGCGCCACGCCGCCACCCTGGCCTGGCTGGGTGAGGCCGCCGCCACCACGCGCCGCCTCTGCAGCGTCTGCTCGGGCGCCTTCCTGCTTGCCGCCGGCGGCCTGCTCGATGGCCGCCGCGCGACCACGCACTGGCGCCGCGCTGCCCAGCTCGCGCGCCTCTTCCCCAAGGTCGCGGTGGAGCCCGATCGCATCCACATCCGCGATGGCGATGTCTGGACCTCCGCCGGCATCACTGCGGGCATCGATCTCGCGCTCGCGCTCATCGCCGAAGACCTTGGCGAAGACACCGCCCGCCGCGTCGCGCAGGAAATGGTGGTCTACTACCGGCGCCCGGGCGGGCAGTCGCAATTCTCGGCGCTGGCCGATCTCGGCGGGCAGGAAACGCCTTTTGCCGCGCTGCTCGAATGGATCCGCGGCCATCTCGATCAGCGCCTCACCGTCGAAGTGCTGGCCGAGAGGGCCGCGATGAGCCCGCGCAACTTCTCCCGCGCCTTCACCCGCGAACTCGGCGTCAGCCCGGCTCGCGCGGTCGAGCGTCTGCGCCTCGAAGTCGCGCGCGAACGCGTGGAAGGCAGCCCCGCGCCCATCGAGCAGATCGCCGCTGCGCTCGGCTTTCATGATCCCGAACGCATGCGCCGCGCCTTCCTGCGCGCGTTCGGCCAGCCCCCGCAGGCGATGCGCCGGCTGGCTCGGGGGCAGGCGGCTTAGAGCACTTTCCGACCAATCTGGCTCACCGTGATTGCGTCAGGAAGCTTCTCGGCAAAGAGCGCCGCGCAGTGCGGGCTGGTAGCCCGTGCCAGCGGCGCGACGCAGTCCGAGGGGCTTCCTAACGCAACCCCGAAGGGGCGGGCCGCTTTTGGCCCATCGCAGCGTTGATCGTCGGTCACTATGGGCCAGCATAGCTCCCTCCTCTCGCCTCGCGCTGGGCCAAAATCGGCTCCGTCACGGTCAGCCAGATTGGTCGGAAAGTGCTCTAAAGCTCGACCAGCACCGTCTCGATCTCGGTGGTCACTTCGCTCATCAGCTTGTGCACCGGGCATTTCTTCGCCGCCGCCAGCAGCGCCTCGCGCTCCTCCTGGCTGAGATCGCCGGTCAGCATCAGCGCGGTGCGCAGGCGGTAGACCCCGCTGCGCTCTGCCGAATCATCGCGCGTCACCACCACTTCGATGTCCTCCAGCGCCATGCCCTTGCGCTGCGCCAGCCACAGCACCGTCAGCGCCTTGCAGGCCCCCAGTGCCGCGTCATAGATCTCGTGCGGATCGGGCCCCTCGTTGTCCGCCCCGGCAGCCGGTGTCATGTCCGTCACGAATTCGTGCCCGCGCACGGCAATGCGATGCGCGGTGCCTGCCGGATCGATGCGTGTAACCGTGATCATCTGCGCTCCCTCCGGGTTCAACGCGCCCACTGCAGCACCAGCCACCAGTCCGGTCAAGCAAGCTGTTGCAGACATCAAGGCGGCGCCCCGGCAACTCACGCTTGACTTCGCAATCCGATCATCAGATATTTCTGTCATGACAGAAATAAACAGCGAGTCGAGAAACCTGCCCGAAGCGGTCGAGCAGTTCGTGCTGCGCTGGGGCGATATGGGCTCGCAATGGGGCGTGAACCGCTCGGTTGCCCAGATTCAGGCCCTGCTGTTCCTGTCCGATCGCCCGCTGACCGCGGAAGACATTGCCGAAAAGCTCGGCATGGCGCGTTCCAACGTCTCGAACAGCCTCAAGGAACTGCTCACCTGGAAGCTCATCCACCGCGTCCCCGTCCTTGGCGATCGGCGCGATCACTTCGAGGCGGAAACCGATCTCTGGCAGATGGCCACCAAAGTCGCGCAGGGCCGCAAGGAGCGTGAAATCGATCCGATGGTACGCGCGATCACCGCCGCGATGGAAACCATCGATGATCCGCACATCAGCACCAAGGTCCGCAGCCGCCTCGTGGCGATGCACGATTTCGTGACCACGGTGGACCGTTGGTACCAGCAGATGCTCGATGTGCCGCCCTCCCAGATCATGACCTTGATCCGCATGGGATCGCGTGTGGTCGGCCTGCTCAAGTTCGTCACCCGCCGGAGCGCGAAGCCGGGCGGAGACGGCTGATATTTTTTTGCCGCTTGATTTCTCAATTTACAGAAATATCGGAACGTCATGCAGGAGGTGATATGAAGGACGCCGCGAACAACCCCCTCTCGGTGAATCTGCGTGCGCGTGGGCGCATCATGGCCGGCTTCAGCCTTGCCCTCGTGATCGCACTCAGCGCCTTCTTCCTGATAAGTGCCAGCAGCGCCACCAAAGTCGCATTCGGCAGCCTGTGGTTCCTCACCTTCCTCCCAGCCTACCTCTGTGCCCTGATCTGCTACGTAGGAGACCGCGATGGCACGCGTCCGCTCTCGTTCTACACCAGCGTGCCGCCGCTGTTCGCCGTCATCGTCATCGTGGGTTCGGTCGCCATCCTGCGCGAAGGCGTGATCTGCCTCATCATGCTTGCGCCGCTGTGGCTCTTCTTCGGCTGGCTTGGTGCCTACCTCATGCGGCGCCATCGCCAGACGAGTGTCGATCCCAACACCTTCCGCTCCTCGCTTGTGCTGATGCCGCTGCTCGCCGGTGCGCTCGAGGCCCAGGTGCCCATTGCGCATGACCGCATCACACTCACCCGCGATGTGATCATCGCGGCATCACCCGAAGAAATCTGGCCCTACGCTGTCACCAATCCCCATATCGCCGAAAGCGAAGGCCGCTGGACCTTCACGCAGAACATCCTCGGCCTGCCCCGCCCGCGCGCGACCACGGTCAGCGGCGCGGGGGAGGGTGCCGTCCGCACCGCCTACTGGGGCGACAAGATCAATTTCGAGGAACGCATCACCGCCTGGAACCCCGGACGCCGCCTCGGCTGGTCCTTCGCCTTCACCAACACGTCGCTGCAGGATTACACCGACAAGCACATCTCGCCCGATGGAGAGTTCCTCAAGATCGATACCGGCGATTACACGCTGACCCCGCTAGGCCCCGGCAAGACGCGCCTGTCCCTGCGCACGAACTACATCGCCAAGACCCACGTCAATCCTTACGCCCGGTTCTGGGGCGAGATCCTGCTCGGCGATATCCAGAACAACGTGCTCGCCATCATCAAGCAACGCGCCGAAGCGCGGCATCGAGGGGAGCGCTGAGGGGCGCGAAGCCCCTTCCTCTGCGCCTTTTCTTCGCGCATGTTTGGTCCCTGATGCGCCGCACCTTGCACATTTCTTCGCTCACCTTGTCGAAACCGCGCCCTCTCGCCGCACACCTTTGCAGGCAGCTCCTGCTGCTTGCCGGAGGACCCGGCTCAGACCGATGAAGGAACCGATCGATGCAGTACGTTCTCCTCTTCCTCGAAAATGCCGAAGAGCGCGCCAAGCGCACTGATCCCGTTGCGGCCGAGCCCTATTGGGGCGCGTGGAACGCCTATATGGGCGCGATGGCGCAGGCCGGGGTGATGAAGAGCGGCAATGGCCTGCAACCGCCTGAAACCGGCACCACGCTGCGTATCGCCAATGGCACGCGCCATGTCGTCGATGGCCCGTTTGCCGATACCAAGGAAGCGCTTGGCGGCTATGTCGTGCTTGAGGTCGCCGATCTCGATGCGGCGCTGGAATGGGCCGCGCGCGCGCCCTGTGCGGCTGCGGGCTCGGTCGAAGTCCGCCCGGTGATGGGGCCTGCTGCGGATTGACCGCGATGGATGCCGCGCGCCGCCGTTCTTCCGCCGCTGCAGAGCAGGCGGCGCGCGCGTCCTATGGCCGTCTCCTCGCGCTGGTCTCGGCCCGCACACGCGATATTGCCGCCGCCGAGGATGCGCTTGCTGAGGCCTTCGCCGCCGCACTGGCCCAGTGGGGAGAGCAGGGCGTGCCCGCCAATCCCGAAGCCTGGCTGCTCACCGCCGCCCGCCGCGCCGCTGGCCATCAGCAGGCCCGCGCCGCCACCGCCTCCCGCGCCGGTGATGTCCTTGCGCTCTTGGCCGAAGAGCAGGAGGACGCGGTCGGCAGCCCGTTCCTCGACCAGCGCCTCGCGCTGCTGTTCGTCTGCGCGCACCCGGCGATCGATCCCGATGCGCAGGCGCCGCTCATGCTGCAGACCGTGCTCGGCCTCGATGCCGCGCGCATCGCCGCCGCGTTCCTTGTCAGCGGCGCGACGATGGGCCAGCGCCTCGTGCGCGCCAAGCGCAAGATCCGCGATGCCGGCATTGCCTTTGCGGTACCCGATCCGGCCGATGCCCCCCAGCGCCTCGGCGGTGTGCTTTCGGCGATCTATGCGGCCTACGGCACCGCGTGGGACGATACGCTCGGCGCGGATTCGCGGCTGGCGGGCCTGCGCGGCGAGGCGCTGTTCCTCGCCCGGCTGATTGCTGAACTGATGCCCGATCAGCCCGAAGCGCTTGGCCTCCTTGCGCTGATCCTGCACTGCGAGGCGCGCCAGTCCGCCCGCCGCGCGCCGGATGGCACTTTCATCCCCCTCCACGCGCAGGACCCGCAGCTGTGGTCGCGCCCGATGGTCATGGAGGCCGAAGCCGCCTTGCGCCGCGCCGCCAGGTTCGGCGCACCCGGCCGCTTCCAGACCGAGGCCGCGATCCAGTCGCTCCACGCGCACCAGCGCATGACCGGGGAGCGCTTCACTGCCCCGCTCGCCCGGCTCTATGATGTGCTCGCCAGCATCGCGCCAACCACCGGCGTGATGGTCGCCCGCGCCGTGGCCTATGCCGAAGATGGCGCCAGCAGCCCCGCGCTCGAACAATTGCGGATGATGACCGGCACGGAGACCTACCAGCCATGGTGGGCCGCGCTTGCCCGCGTATCGTGGCTGGCCGGCGATGCGGAAGGCGCCGCTGCTGCCGCGGCCACGGCGGCCGGCCTCAGCGCAGACCCTGCGATCCGCGCCTTCCTGCTCGGCGGAGGCTACCGCTTTGCCGCAGAGGCTGGAAAGCGCACCTGAACGTTCCGCTCAGGCAATTTCCAGCGCTTTGTCGAGTACGAGCGGCTCCTGCATTACAAAGCCGCGCGGCGCCCCGGCACCACTCAGCAGGAACGGCCGATCCGGCAGGGCGGGGATGGTGCTGGCCGGTGTGGGCGCCGTCAGCGGGCTTTGCTTCACCGGCCTCGGCAACGCGGCCGGGCGCCGCCGCAGCGAAAGCGCCGCGCCGCCCAGCATCGCGATGTCCGTGCCGGGATCGCAGGTGGGGGACGAGATCGACGCCATCATCACACCCATCATCATCGCCCATCCGCAGGCCGCTGCGGTCGACAGCGCCTTGTCCTCCACCGGCGTCCACGTCGATTGCCGCAGCGGGCTGAGCGCGGTGACGAAATGTAGAGCGAGCGTCACGGCCCCGATGATTCCCGTGCAGCCCAGCACCGCTGTCGCGAGGCTCGACGAGCGGAAGCTGCCGGGCCCGATCCCGATTCCGCCGCTCTCGATAAAGGCATGGATGCCCTGCCAGGCCCAGAACCGCCGCTGCATCGCGGAAAGCGTTTCGCTTTTCTCGACGGTCATGTGGCGGATCATGTCGGCAAAGCCATCGGCGAAGCGCGGCTGCCAGATCATCACCGCGCAGCCCACGGCGGTGAGCACCAGCATGGCCGCGCCGATCCACAAGGCGCGGTCGGCTGGCAGCGCGCCGGGGAACAGCAGCGCACGCACCGCCACCAGCACGGCATAAGTCGGCAGACCGGCATAGGCCGTGCTTGACGTGCTGAGCGCCAGCGCGGTGGCCAGCAGTGCCGCGGCGGGCCCCGTCCAGCGCGGATCAATCCGCCGCAGCCAGCACTCGAACGAAAAGACGAACAGGAGCAGGCCATAATTGGCAAAAGTCGATGCCTCGGGAAACAGACCCGTCATCCGCACGAAGCCGAGGTACGACTGGTCGAGCTGCGCATAGGCCGCGTTGCGGAACACCGAAAGCACCACTTCGGCCGGCGTGCCCCGCACCGCCACCGACATGAAGCCTGTCAGCGCATGCGCCATGCCCAGGATCGCCAGCGTGCGCACCAGTACTTCGCGCCCGCGTTCGCGCTGGCAAGCTATGAAGGCTGCGATCCCCGCCAGCAGCGTGCCGATCAGATAGACAGCCGTCGTCAGGTTCTGCGGGGTGAACACCAGCGGCCGCACCGCGTAGACATAGGCCAGCGTCGAGACATAGCGCGCCTCCACGCGACCCCGCAGCGGAGTCACTTCGATCTGCCCTGCGAACAGGCGCGGCGCAATGAAGGCGATGGCCACGCCGTAGACCACGAAGCACACCAGCCAGCCGTTGGCGCGCAGCGCGCGGCCCACCGCTGCCATCTGCCCCGCGCCCGGCACCAGCAGACGCATGGCGACAAACAGCAAGGCAAACTGCACCGGCGGGATCGAGGAATTGCCGAGCACCGGCAGCAGGATCGCCGCCGATCCGCCAAACAGCGCTGAAACGAGCGCGAAGGCGAACATCGCCTCGACCGATCCCGCCACGAACAGCGCAAGGCCGACCAGCACCTGCACCGCGCCGATGAAGGTCAATTCCATGGCCGCGCCCTTCCTGCCATTGCCTGCCTGCCCACCACGCTCATGGCCGCGCGTACCCGTCCCCGGCGCGCACCGCCTTCACGAATCCGGCCGGATTGCCTCGCCACACTTCCCGCGGCGGCACGTCGCTGAACACCACCGAACCGGCCGCGATCACCGCGTGATCACCGATCGTCACACCGGGCAGCACCGTCACGCCGCGCCCCAGCCAGACGTTGCGCCCAAGTTTCACCGGCGCGACCCGCACGCCCTGTCCTTCATGCACCGGATGGTGGTTGGTATCGGCCAGCACACAGCGCGGGCCGATGCGGCAATTCTCGCCGATCCGCACCCACTGGTGGCAGACAATCTCCACCCCCGCATTGAGGAAGGCGCGAGCCCCGATCTCGAGCAGCGCTCCCGGCCCCACCTCAACCGCCACCGGTGCGCCATGGCAGCTCCAGTTGACGCGCTCGCCGATGGTCAGGCGACCGCGCCCCTCGATGCGCGGGAGCCCGCTGTGCACGAAGAAGCGTTTGCCCGGTGCGTCCCCGCGCAGGCGCAGGCGCAGCACCGTGAGCAAGGTGCGCAGTCGGTTGAGCGGTTGCAGCTTCATGCCAGCGCCCCCAGCACGCCCGCGTCAAAGCGTTCGGGCGCAAAGTCGTGCGCCCGCGCGATGGCCTCGGCAGGATCGAAATGCGGCAACCACCGCTCCAGCCGCTGCACGGCCGCGACCAGCGCTTCGGTCGTCTGTTCGCCAAAGAACAGACCGGTGCGCCCCTCCACCACGCTGTCGAGCGCCCCGCCGCGGCCATAAGCCACCACCGGCCGGCCCGAGGCCATGACCTCGACCGGCACGATCCCGAAGTCCTCCTCCGCCGTGAACACCAGCGCGCGGCAGCGGGCATAGGCGCGGCGCAACTCGCCAAAATCGAGCCGCGGGATCATCCGGATCGACGGCCCCGCGCGCTTTTTCAGCATCGCTGCCTGCGGGCCATCGCCCACCACCGTTAGCGGCAGGCCCAGCGCGTTGAACGCGTCGATCGCAAGGTCCGCCCGCTTGTAGGGCACCAGTTGGCCCACCCAGAGATAGCCCGGCTCCACTTCGTCCGACGGCGCAAACAGCGCGGGATCGACCGGCGGGTGCACCACCTCGGCGTCGCGCCGCCACGCCTTGGCCACGCGCTCGCGGATGAAGTTGGAATTGGCAAGCAAACGGTCGACCCGCGCCGCCGAACTCGTGTCCCACTGGCGCAGGCCGTGGCAGAGCATGGGCATGAGCGCGCGCCGCAGCCAGCCCGCCTCGGCCCGGTAGTCGTGGTAGTGATCCCACAAGTACCGCATCGGCGAGTGGACATAGCACAGATGCAGCGCATCGGGCGCTGGTATGACGCCTTTGGCCGGCCCGCTTTCGCTGGAAATCACCAGATCATAGCCGCGCAGATCGAGCTGTTCGAGCGCCATCGGCATCAGCGGCAGATAGGCCTGATAGTGCTTGCGCGCGCCCGGCAGCTTCTGGATGAAACTGGTGTGCACCGTGCGCGCGCGGATCGCGGCCGACATCGCCGCCGGATCATAGACGTGGGTGAAGATATCGGCATCGGGAAACAGCTGCAGCAATCGCTCCAGCACCCGTTCCCCGCCGCGCATCGTCACCAGCCAGTAGTGGATGATCGCCACCCGCCGGTACCGCCGGCGCGGATCAGCCGGCAGGACAGCGCTGGGTTGGATCACAAACGGGCGGCGCGGCCCTTCAGGAACCGGCAGCGGTGTTGCCAGTCCCAAGCTCGCAAGATCGAGCCCGGCCAGACGTCCGGCATGCGCTGCAGGATGGAGGCTCTCCCGCGCCGTACCGGTCCGCCGTGACAAACCGATATCATCGCTCGCCGCGCCGTCCGCCGCCATCGCTGGCGATGTCGCGCCGGTCCCCCCGGTCATCCCATGTGCCTCGCGGCCATCCCCGCCGCCTTGCAGCAGGAAGGGGATGTCCCCGCCGTGGTCACCCCCCGCTGCGAGCACGGGCTGGCGCGGCGAAGGCCGGGGGGAAGGGGTGGCCGCCTCAGGCATAGTAGCGCTTGTACGAATGGTAGAACGCATCATCGCCATAGCCGAAGCGGGCCTGCTTGCGCATATCGACGCGGGTCAGCGCAACGCCTGCGAGCTGCACCCGGTCATCGGGCAGCAGCCGCAGTGCAGACCGCAATGCCGCCTCGGGTGTCTTGCGCCAGCGCACCACGAAGACCGAGGCATCGGCCTTGCGCAGCATCAGCCGCGCGTCGGCGATCGGCAGCACCGGCGCGGTATCGATGATGATCGCATCGAACATCGCGCGCGCGGCATCCAGCATGCGGTCCATCTCGTCCCCGGTCAGGAGCTCGGGCGCCTTGTCGCTGCCTTCGGCCAGCGGCAGGATGTTGAGGCCCGTTGCCGGGTCCACCACCAGCGCGGCTTCGAGCGGCGCGCTGCCGCCCAGCACGTCCATCAGCCCCGGCCGCCCCGCATCGCCGCGCAGGAACCGGCTCACCCCCTGCCGGCGCAGGTCGCCGTCGATCAGCAGCACGCGGTCCCCCGCAAGCGCCATCGAACGGGCCAGGCAGATCGAGGTCGTCGTCTTGCCTTCGTCCGGCAGTGCCGAGGTCAGCGCGATGATCCGGGCCTGCGTGGTGTTCATCGCGATCGAGGCCCGCAGCGAGCGGAAGCTTTCGGCAAAGGCCGAGCGCGGATCCTCCAGCAGCGCCGCCATCGGCACTGACTCCTCGCCCCGCCAGACCGAACCGAGCGTGGGGATCGAGCCTAGATAGCGCACCCCCAGCCGCTGCTCGATGTCGTCGCCGGTGGTGAGCCCGCTGAAGGTCATCTCCGCCGCAAAGGCCGCCGCCACGCCAAGCCCGAGCCCGAGCGCCACTGAAAGCACGAGATTCAGCGCCACATTGGGGCTGGTCGGCTTCAGCGGCACCGCAGCCGGATGGAGCAAGTCGGCATCCGCCTGCTCGGTCCCTTCGCGCGCGGTGAGCTCCTTGAACCGGTTGAGATAACTCTCATAGAGCGCGTTCGAGGTCTCGGCGCGCTTCTCCAGATCCTGCAGGCCGACCATCGCCGCGTTGTTCTGCGCCAGCGTGCCGCGCGATTGCTGGAGCGATCCGGTGAGCGAGGCCAGCCGTTGCTGCGAGACCCGCGCCCGCGCTTCGAGGCTGGAAATCACCCGCTGCGTCTCGTCCGCAATCCGCGCATCGATCGCGCCGAGTGCCGCCTTTGCGCGCAGCACATCGGGATGGCGCGGGCCATAGCGGGCGGTCAGCGAAGCAAGCTCGGTCGCCGCGCTGGCCTGCTGTGCGCGCAGCGATCCGACCGCAGGCGAGGAGGCCACTTCGCCCACGCCGCCCGCGCTGACACCTAATGCAAGCTGCCGCCGCGCTGCATCGAGCCGGGCGCCGTCCTCGCTCGCCGCGGCCCGCGCGGTGGTCACTGCCTGATTGTAGCTCGAGATTTCCTGCTCGGTCAGCGAGCCCATCGTCGTCGAGAGGAGGTTGTTGGCAATGCGATAGCGCTGCACCGCTGCCGTATCGCCAAGCGCCTGCTGGCGCAGCTGCTCCAGCCGCTCGGCGATCGCGGTCGTCGTTGCCCGCGCATTCCGCCGCTTCGCCTCGAGCGCGCCGGCCGTGTACTGCTGCGCGAACGTGTTGGCCACGCGCGCCGCGAGCGCAGGGTCGGTATCCTCAAACGTGATCGCGATGCCATAGGTGGTGCCGATGCGCGTGGCGACCACGCCCTTGCGCAGCCACGCCAGCGCCGCCGCCTTCGCGCCTGCTCCGCTCTTGGCAAAGCGGTCCTCCTTCGCCAGCCCCAGGCTGTCTGCCACGGCGCCGAGATTGGCCTCCGATGTCACCACGGCGACCTGCGTATCGACATAGCCTTCGCTGGGGATCGCGGCCTGCTGGGGCCCGTCGCTCGTGCTTGTCGGCGCGATCGGCTGGGGCCGGCTGTTGAGCGTGACTTCGGCGCGCGCGGTATAGGTGCGCGGTTGCAGCGCGGTGAGCAGCAGGCCGGTGCCCAGCACCGCGAGCAGGACGGCAAGGAACACGCCAAGCCGACGCCGGAACACCGCAAAGAGCAGCCGCAGGTCCACCCGGTCCGCCGCCGGGGGCGGAACTCTGGGTTCGAAGGCGAGGGTTGGCGCCATCCCTGGCACACCCCCGGCGTTGCGATAGAGGCCGACTGCCGTGTTCACCCCTGTTCTCCTCGGTCGACAGGTTAGCCTTCAGCCGCCCGCGCAGCAGAGGAACCCATATGGTAAAAATGGCCGATCCGGGAGAAATGCTCCCCTCACGGCATGGTGCAAGACTAGGCAAGGGGCCGCGACGGGGAAGGCGAAGCGTATCCGCTGCGGAGGCAAACCGGAGGCAGTACGCGCTCCGATCATGGCCGCAGGATCGCTGCGCGCCTTCGCGGGCGCAGTCCGAAGCTTCGTGCGGTCCTGCATCCCGCATCGCCGGACCGGGGGCAAATCCGGGTGAGTGCTTAAGGATTTGTGCACCATATGCGGCGTGCGTGACTGCCCCGATACCGGCGCGAGCAGGTTTGGCGGCTGCGGTCCGAACCTTCTGCAAGCACGCGCAGGAACGTCTCCAAGTTGGAGGATTCGGCCAAGGGCGGGGTGATTGCGCTTTCGGACGCGCCGCATAGACTTGTGGGCAGTGATCAGAAGCAGGCAGAAGCATTGGAGTTTTCGCATGGATAGCAAGCACGATGGCGGTCAACGCGCGCGGCACCACCTGGCGCTCGCCGTGACTGGCGCGGTGGCCCTCCTGCTGGGCGGCTGCGTCGGCGCGTCGGCGCCCCCGATCTCGACGGCGGACGTCGCGGCGGGGCTTGAAAGCTACCATCTCGGCGCGGGAGACCGCGTTCGCGTGACGGTTTTCAACGAGCCGACGCTGACCGGCGAATACAACATCACCCCCGGCGGCGCGCTGGCCTTCCCGCTGATCGGCGTCGTGGCCGCTGGTGGGCGCACGATCGATGCGGTGCAGCAGGAGCTTACGGCAAAGCTCGCCGAAGGCTATGTCAACGATCCGCGAGTCAGTGTCGAGGTGCTGAACTACCGGCCGTTCTACATCCTTGGCGAAGTTAACCGTCCCGGTGAATACTCCTATGCCTCGGGGATGACGGTGGAGCAGGCGATCGCCCGCGCCGGCGGCTTCACCTACCGCGCGAACGAGAAGACGGTGTTCCTGCGCCGGCAGACCGGCAAGGCCGAGAGTGCGGTCTCGCTTCGCAGTGCGCAAGTGGCTGTTTTGCCAGGCGATACGATCCGCATTGGTGAACGCTACTTCTAGGCTGCAGCCCTTCCATCGGCACGGTCGAGCGCATGGGCGGCGATCAGCAGCAGCGCCGCCCCAAGTGCCACTGCGCCCGCATAGACCGGCATCGTTGCCGCCGTGAACAGCGGAATCGCCGCATTGGCAGCGGCCGGCGGGTGATAGCAGTGCACGAGCCACATGAGCGTGACGCCGACGGCCACGGCCGGCGCTGCCAGCCACGGCGCCCAAGGGTGCGCGGCGGGACCGGCGAGGACAAACACCGCCACACCGGTCGCCCCGCAGACCAGATGGCCAAGGCTCGCCGCGCGGGGCCGGGCGGCGGGCACATCGCGGCACCCCACGATCAGCGCGGTGCTGGAGGCCCAAGAGGGCAGCATCAACGCAAAGCCCGCAATCCATGAGGCGAGCACCAGCGCCTGCAGGATCAGCAGCGTCAGCGCAAAGATCCCCAGCACCGTACCTGCGCGCGGCGTCATGCCGCCGGTCCCGCCGCGCCCACTTGTCCCGGAAAGGGAGGGGTTGACACGGTTGACACTGTCCTGAGGAATAATTGCAATCGATCAATAGGGCGTCTTTGATCGATGATGTAGATCAGACGGCCCCGGCGAGCCGACTCGGTGCAGTGCGTGGCAGATTGATTGGTCATGCCCTGTTTGTTGACCGGAACCGGCGGTGTAGGACAGAAAAAAGCATTTCGCGCAGCACGAGGCAATGAAGCGGAAGCAGCGACAGGAGGGGGTACGGGGCAGGCCCCTCGCGATCGCGCATGCCAGGAATTTGTCCTTAGGGTGCCGAAATTCGGATAAGGCCTCTTCGTCAGTCCTTCGGGCTGTTGCCTGCCGGAGGCGAGCTCGGAGAGGGATTGCCCCACCACCATCCCTGCGGATAGCCCCCTCCCCGTGCCGGGGAGGCGTGGGGATGCAGGGGCCGTTGTGGAGGCATCAGGCGCCCGCCGATTGCGCAAGGCGCCGCGCTGTTGCACTCTGCCTGTCGTCGGGGAACCGCCCGGCGGGGAGAGCGCCAGAATGGACCGTTTTCGGATCGGCCACGTCACCGTCCACCGCATCGAGGAATGGCAGGGCACGTTCGCACCGCCGTCCTACCTGTTCCAGGGCTATACCCCCGAAGGCTGGGATCCGCATGCGGAGGAATTCGCGCCCGAATACTTCGATCCGCAGACCGGCCACCTCTATGCCTTCCTGCAGAGCTGGGTGCTCGATACCGGCAAGGAGCGCATCCTGTTCGATACCGGCGCGGGGAATGACAAGGACCGGCCGAACATTCCCATTTTCAGCAACTTGCAGACCGACTTCCTCGGCAATCTTGCCCGCGCGGGGTTTCAGCCGGAGGATATCGACGTGGTGGTCTGCTCGCATATCCACATCGATCATGTCGGCTGGAACACGCGGCTGGTGGAGGGGCGCTGGGAGCCGACGTTTCGCAATGCCCGCTATGTGCTTCCGCTGGCCGACCGCGCCTATTGGGACCCGGACGACGGCGCCGCGGTGCCTGAGGGCGTGGGCGCGGCGGTCAATGCGGGGATGTACGAGGACAGCGTGGCGCCGATCGTGGCTGCCGGCCGCGCGGAATGGGCCGAGCCGGGCTTCGAGGTGGCCGAAGGGCTGACGCTGCATGCCTGCCCGGGCCACACTCCCGGCAGCATGATGCTCGAAGTGGCGGGCAAGGAGGATAATGCGTTGTTTGTGGGCGATGTCGTCCACCATCCGGCGCAGATCTACCGGCCGGAATGGAACAGCGTGTTCTGCGAGGCGCCTGATCAGGCGCGCGAGACGCGGCGCATGGTGCTGGACCTTGCCGCCAGCCGCGAGGCGCTGCTGGTGCCGGCGCATTTCGGTGGTAGCCATGTGGCGCGGGTGCTGCGGGAAGGGACGGGCTTTCGCCCGGTGCTGGGAGAGCTGGGGCTATCTTGACTCAAGTTGCGTTCTGCCGGGAGCGCTGACGGGATCGTTCCTCAGCCCCAGTCCGCCAGCAGGCGCGCCAGCGCAGCGCCCCCCGGCAGGCAGCGCGCGGGATTGGCGCGGGGCAGCGCGGTGCAATCCCACCAAGCGCCTTCCGCGCCGCTCCGCCGATCTCGCAGATAGACGAAGGCGGGGCCTTGCCCGGGCGCGGCGCCGATAAGCTCGCCCACTACAGCGCAGCGTTCACGCTCGGCACAGGCGGCAAGCGCGCGCGTGGCATAAGTGCCGGGAAACGCTGCCGGATCGAGCGCGAGCACGATGCGCCCGCCCGCCGGGGATGCAGGGGGCAGGGCGCTGCGGATGGCGGAGCGGGAGGGGCCATCCGCTTCCTCAAGTGGGAGGTACGCCTGCGGTGCACCCACATTCGGAGCCGCCTCTGCCTGTCGCGCGTCCGCGCCGCCATGCGCGGGAGACAGTGCAGCCATCGCGGCAATCCCCGGCTCCTCCCCGCTCGCGCTGCCACGCAGGACGGCGGGCGAGCCCCAGCTTCCCGGCCAGCGATAGAACAAGTGCAGGCCCACTTGCGCGAGCTTGACGAGGCCGCTGCGCCAGACCGGCACGACATAGTCGGCGTGGTAATGCGTCGCGAGCCCGACGCGCGGATCGACCGCGCCCGCCAGCGCTGCTGCCGCCACCGCCCGCGCGCGCGCCCAGGCAGCGGGGCCGGGGTGGCGCGATGCCATCGAGCCATCGCAGGTGAAGCTGAACTGGCAGCCGGTGCGCCGCTCCGACCCCTGAAACACCACGCCGCAGACGCTGGCGGGGAAAGCCGGATGGCGCGCGCGGTTGACCACGACCTGGGCGACGGCGCGCATCCCCGAGGGATCGTCGCCCGCCTCGTACCAGGCCGCAGCGGCGAGGCAATCGAGCGCGCGTGCCGCGCCGAGCGCGTCTGCCGAGCCGAGCCTGAAAGCGGGCGCCGCAGCGCGGGGCGGCTCGATCGGCATGGCCGCATTGGCCGCGCGCGCCGTCTCGGGCAGGTAGGGGAGCAGCGCCGCCGGGTCTGGCAGGGGCGGCGGGAAGGCAAAGCGCACCAGCGGCCCCGCCGGCGGCGGCGCCAGCAGCGTGAGCGCCGCGCCGAGCGCGGCGACAAACAGCGCCGCGAACACCATCCGCACCGCCAGATGGCGCGGCCGGGCGGCCCAACGGGGGAGGGGCGGCGGCAGGTCCCAATCCCGCGTTGCTGGGCGTGGCAGGCTGGCCATTGCGGCTAGAGCCGCCAGCGCAGCGACAGGGCCACGCGGTTACGGTCATAGGCGCGGCCGGGATCGACCGCGCCGGAATTGCGGCCAAGGCTGTGGGTATAGTCGCCCGCGATCTCGAAATGCTGGGTCAGCCGCCAGCTGACCCCGAAGGCGCCGGTGAAAAAGCGCTCCTGCCGCTTTGCCGCGCCCTGCGGCACCTGGAAATCGGCCACGACATAGCGCAGCGCGGGCCGCAGGATCAGCGTTCGCAGCAATTCATGCTCGGCCGACAGCATGACTTCGTGCTGCTGGATACCGGCAATGCCGATGATCGGCGATCGCTGGAACGTGCGCCCGCCGGAAAGCCGCAGCGTGGTGAGCCGCGTCGGGCTCCACTTCAGCTGCACATTGTAGGCAAGGCCGCTGATGCGCGGGAAGATCGGTGCGCTGAAATCCTGCCGCACCCAGCCCACGCCGATTTCGCCCTGCAAGAGGCGGTTGAGCCCGAAGGCAACGCCGGTCAGCGCGGTGAACCCGTGCGAGTTGCGGCTCGGCCCGACGGGCGGGGCGGGGTAGCGGTTGCGATTGTAGGCAAGGCTCACAAAGCCGGCGACGCCCGGCCCGATTCCGATTGCCGCGCGCAGCGAGCCCGAAAGCGCCTCGTAATCGCGCGGGGAAAGATCGATCACCGTGCCGTCCAGCACGCGGTTCTGATAGCGATAGCGCTCATACCGCCCGCCGAGCGTGATACGCGCGCGATTGAACGTCTGTTCGATCTCGCCGCCGCCGGTGACCACGGTAAAGGCGATCGGTGCCGCGCCGAACAGCGTATCGCCCGTGGTGCCGCGCGCCTCTATCCGCCGCGCCGCGCCGAGTTCGCCCGAGAGGCGGGTGTTACCCGAGATATCGAGCCGGCCATCCAGCTTGGCCGCGTACGTCTCGATATTCTCGGTCTTGCGCCTGGCATAGCGCTTGACCGATCCTTCCGCCGAGATACCGAGGGCGTGGTGCGACCACTGCGAACGCACCGCGAGCGCGGGGAGGATCGCGAGCGCGACATCGCCGCGCTTCACATCGCCGCGCGCGAAAAGGTTGTCGGTCGCGTCCGCCTCGATCCCGAAGCTGGGCGAAATGAGCAGCGCCCCCACCCTTGCGCCCGACGTTTCCACCTCAGGGCGCGAGCGCGCGCCCACGGTATCGCGCTCCATCCGCGGATCCACCGTGGTCTGCGCGCGGGCATCGGCCAGCGGCGCAACAAGGCCGAGCAGGCACACCGAAAGCGCCCGCGATTGCCGCGGCTGTCTGAAGGCCATCGCCCAATCCCTGATCCTGCACCGAACGGGTCCCATGGCCCGGGGGTACCATTCTTTCCCGCCGCCCCTTCGCGCAATTAGCCCCGTATCTGAGCAATCTCCCTTAGGGTTCGGCCCCGGAGTGGGGCTCACGCCCTGAATATCGGGCTTTTTCAGCCGGGCCCAATGCGGAGCCTTTCGCTGGCGCGCGGTTAACCAATGGGGGAAAGCGTTCCTTGAGCAGGATCGGGCATGGTCCTCCTCATGGACGCCTTGCTTGCCCGCATCACGCCCGGCCATGTCGCCCGGTTCGCCCGCATCGGCGCGCTGCTGATCGCCCTTGCGCTGATGGCGGGCTACGTGACCGACCGCCTCACGCTCGAGATGGCGGGGGTCGGCTCGCTCTTCCTCGCTGTGCTGACGCTGCTTGCCTTCCCCAACCAGCGCAGTTCCGAATTGCTCGGTGCGCTGGCGATCTGGCTGACCTATGCCGAGTTCATGGCTGCCATCCAAAGCGGACATTTCGACCTCTGGCGCTGGGCGATTGTGCTGGCGACGCTCAGCCTAGTGATCGTGCCGATCAAAGTGCAGCACTTGCGCCAACTGGCCCGCAGCAATCCCTACCGGCCGCTGGGCGAACTGGATCGCCGCGTCTGGACTGTCGTGCCGGAAAAAACGGCGCCTTACACGCCTGCCGCGATCAGCTTCGATCCGGACGCGGATAGGGCGCCCGCCGGCGCCTGAAGCGCTTCCAGCCGTGCGGCATAGTGCGCGAGCAGGCGGTCGATCCAGTCCTCGGGTGAGAGCGCGAGGTGGCCTGTGGCGGTAAAGCCCGCGTGGCTCATCGCCTCCACTCTCGCATCATCTTGCGCCAGCGCGGCGAGGACAGCGGCGTGCGCGGCAATATCCTGCGGATCGACCATGACCGCTGCTCCTGCTGCGACAAGATCGGCCGCGAGCAGCGCGGTTGGCGGCAGGATGACCGGCAGGCCCGCCAGTGCGGCTTCCATCGCGACGAGGCCATAGGGTTCGGGATAGCGGCTGGGCATCACCAGCATGCGCGCGGTGGCGGCGAGGGGGGCGATATCGGCGGGGACGAGGCGGCCGGCGAAGTGCGCTTCGGGGTATTCGGAGGCGAGGCGGGCGCGGTCCGCGCCGTCACCCACGAGGATGATCGGCAGCGAGGCGCGGCGGGCGGCGGCGAGGGCGAGATCGGCGCCCTTGGTTGCCTCGATCCGGCCGACGAAGATCACTGCGTCGTTGCGCTCGGCGGCGATCCGCTTCGTGCTGAAAGGGACGACCGGATTGGGCAGCGGGTGGATCACCTCGGGCGGAATCCCCGCGCGTGCCAGCATCGGGCGCATCGCGGCATGGATCGCCAGCACCGGCGGCGAACTGTGCGGTCGGAAGGCAAGGCGCTGCACCGCATGGCGCGCCACCCGCCAAGCCTTGTGCGCCTGGCCCCGCCGGTCGCACGCTTCGGCAAGGCAGGCGCGCGAAAGCGCGGTGTGCGGGCAGGGCGCGCCGGTCGCGAAGTTGGTGAAGGCGCCGTTGGGGCAGGCGAGGAAGAAATCGTGCGCCGAAATCACCAGCCGGTCGCGCACCGGCGCCAGCGCGGCAAACACCGAGGGCGAAAGGATCTGCGACCAGCCATGGAGGTGATAGACGGTGCGCGGCGTATCGTTTTCCGCGATCCAGCGCCGCAGCATCTGCGCCGCCGAGCGGTTCCACAGACCATCGAGCAGCGCACCCGCCCGCCCCATCAGCCGCGCCTGCCCGAGGCCCGTCACCGCAATGCCCGCCGCGCCGAGCGAGGGATCGGGGACATCGCCAGCCAGCAAGGTGACGCGGTAGCCGCGCTCGGCAAAGCGGCGCGCGGAGCCCACGGCCAGCGCACTCGCCCCGCCCATGGCGTGCGAAAGATCGTTGATCACCACGATGCGGTCGATCCCGGCGTTCATGCCGCTTCCTTTGCCGGCTGCATGGCGCGGGCGAGCGCAGCCGCCATGCGCGCGATATCGCTCCTGGTGCCGGCAATGAGGTCTTCCAGTGCGGCCCGGTCCACGCCTTCGGCGACGGCCTGCCGCGCCAGCGCGGTCAGCGCCGGGCCGTTCAGCGAGGCCGTATCGGCGATATAGTTTCCGCGCCCGGCCAGCGCGAAGAAACTGTCGAGCTTCACGTCCCAGCGCAGGCCGATGGTGGGTATGGCGAAGGAATGCGCGGCAATGCAGGCATGCATGCGGTGCGCCACGATCAGCTGGCAGCCGGCGATGAAGCGGATCATTTCAGCCGGATCGGCGAACGGGTTGGTCAGCGTTACCGGCCCCTTGGCGGCAAGGATCCAGGATGGCCCCATCCTTGCGAGATAGTCGCGGTCTTCCGGGCTGCCATTGGTGAAGAGGGCGACGCGAAAGCCCGCCTCGACCAGCGCGCGCGCGGCCGCCGCATACCAGGCATCGAGCGTGGTGCCATCAGTCGGACCAGGCCCGGTCGCGTGGTAGCGCAGCGCCATCGGCGCGGTTATGCACAGACCGGCGAGCGGCGCATCGAACGGCAGCGGCGGGCGCGGAAAATGGCAGCTGGCAAGCAGCCCCGGATCGCCGCTCAGCGCCGCGGGGCGCACGCCCTGCGGCACCAGCAGATCGCGCCAGGCGGATTGGCTGCGGGCATCGCGCACCGCCGCATGCGCCAGTTTCGCGCCGCCGAGCGCCCGGCCGAACAGGCGGCGCCCGGCCTTCGACCACTGCCGGTTTGCCCCCACGCCATAGACGGCGATCGGCAGCCGCAGCCGCGCTGCCTGCGAAAGCGCGCCCGCGATCTTCATCGGAAAGTTGAGATCGGCATCGGTGAGGAGATTGCCCCCGCCCAGCACCACCGCATCGCAGCCCGCCAGCCGCGCCCGCACATGCTGGCGCAGCCGCAGCCGGACCAGCGCGGCGAGCGCGATCCGGGTCGCCAGCTGCCGGAGCCTGGCGGGCAGCGCCTCCAGCACTCTGATCAGCGCGGCGCGGCGGCTGGGGGCGATGGCGGGATAGGCGCGCCGCCCGGCCAGATCGATCGAGAACACCTCCGTGCCCGGCGCGATCGTCTGGAACGTGCGCGCCAGTTCCGCCTCAAGGCATTCGGACAGCAGCCCGTCACCCAGATTGGGGCTGTACTTCACATTGAGCAGCGCGATCCGGCGCGGCGGGGCGGGGGCATCGGAAGGGGGCGCGGCGGTGCTCATGCCCGGTCGGTGTCACGCCAACGTCCCCCATCGCAAGCCGGGATAGACCCGGAATCGAGCGGATCAGTCCTGCTCCGCCAGCACCTCGTCGAGCACAGGGCGCAGTCCGCTGGCCGCCAGCAGATCATCCTGCCCCTCCGCCACGATCAGCCCGATCCGGCGGCGAAAGTCATAGCCTTGCAAGGTCACCGCCACCGTGCCCGGCCCGGCGAGCGAGACCGGCGCGGTCGTCACGCCGGCACCGGCTGCCACCAGCGCAAGGCAGCGATCGTCGTTGGCGCCGCGAAAGGCAAAGTGCGGCCGCACCCCGCGTGCGGTGAAGAAGCGGCTGGTCTCGGCCAGAATCTCGCAACTGCGCCGCGCGATCATCGTTTCGCCTGCCAGTTCCTCGGGCTGCAGGCTGCCCTGCGCGGCAAGGCGGTGGGCGGTGGGCAAGATCATTGCGTAGCCTTCCTCAAGCAGCACGTCCGCCCCCGTCTCGCCGCCACGCAGCGTGGTGAGCACGCCGTCCAGCCGGTGCTCCGCCAGCCGCCGCCGCAGCTCCGCATCGGTGCCTTCGGTGAGCATCAGCCGCGCGCGTCCATCGCTTGCGGCGGCAAAGCGTGCGGCAATCGCGGAGACCATGCGCGTGGAAAGCGAGGCGATCACCCCCAGCCGCAGGATCGGGGCCGGGGCGGGCGCGGCGAGCACCCCGCGCTCGGCCAGCCCGAACTCGCGCTCGATCGCGCGCGCGTGGATCAGCAGCCGGTTGCCCGCCTCGGTCAGCCGCAGCGCGCGCCGCTCGCGCACGATGACCGCCGCGCCGAGCGTGCGTTCCAGTTCGGCAATCCCGGCCGAGAGCGTGGGCTGCGCCACATGCAGCTGGTTCGCCGCCGCGGTGAACGAGCCGGTATCGACAAGTGCAAGGAACTGGCGGAGGTGGCGGCGGTTCAGCATAGGTTTTTCCTATAGAGCTCTCGCCAAAAATTCAATTTTTCCGAAGCTCGGATTTGCCATAGATTGCCCGCATAAAGAGGAGCCTGACCTGACATGCGCGCGACGCCCGAGCTTGATTTCGCCCTGCCCGAAAGCGCCCTGATGATCCGCGAGGCGGCGGGCCGCTTTGCCGACGAGAAGATTGCGCCGCTGGCCGCCAAGGTCGATGCAGAAGATTGGTTTCCGCGCGATCTGTGGCCCGCGATGGGCGAGCTGGGCCTGCATGGCATCACCGTGGAAGAGGAATGGGGTGGGCTTGGGCTCGGCTATCTCGATCACATCATGGCGGTCGAGGAAGTCAGCCGCGCCTCGGCTTCGGTCGGCCTCAGCTATGGCGCGCATTCGAACCTTTGCGTCAACCAGATCCGCCGCTGGGGCAATGACGAGCAGAAGGCGAAGTATCTGCCGAAGCTGATTTCAGGCGAGCACATCGGCAGCCTTGCCATGTCGGAAGCGGGCGCGGGATCGGACGTCGTCTCGATGAAACTGCGTGCGGATAGCGTGCAGGGCGGCTTCCTGCTCAACGGCACCAAGTTCTGGATCACCAACTCGGCCTATGCCGATACGCTGGTGGTCTATGCCAAGACCGCACCGGAGGCCGCCAGCCGGGGCATCACCGCGTTCCTGATCGAGAAGGACATGGCCGGTTTCTCGATCGGCCAGAAGATCGACAAGATGGGCATGCGTGGCTCACCCACGGCGGAGCTGGTGTTCAACGATTGCTTCGTGCCGGAAGAGAATGTGATGGGGCCGCTGCATGGCGGCGTGGGCGTGCTGATGAGCGGCCTTGATTACGAACGCGTGGTTCTGGCGGGCATTTCGCTCGGCATCATGCAGGCCTGCCTCGACACGGTCATCCCCTACGTGCGGGAGCGCAAGCAGTTCGGCAAACCCATCGGCGCGTTCCAGCTGATGCAGGGCAAAGTGGCGGACATGTATGTCGCGCTGCAATCGGCGCGGGCCTATACTTATGCGGTGGCGCGTGCGGCGGATGCGGGGCAGACGACGCGCTTCGATGCGGCGGGCGTGATCCTGATGTCGAGCGAGAACGCCTTCCGTGTGGCGGGCGAGGCGGTGCAGGCGCTGGGCGGGGCGGGCTATACCAAGGACTGGCCGGTCGAGCGCTATCTGCGCGATGCCAAGCTGCTCGATATCGGCGCGGGGACGAACGAGATCCGGCGCATGCTGATCGGGCGCGAACTGATCGGGGCGCAGGGGTAAGGGGACGCGCGATGGCTGCCGAGACTGCCGAAGACAGGAAAGCCGTGTTCCGGCGGCTGATCGATTGCTACGCACGCGCCGATGTGGACGCGATGGAGCCGCTCATCGCCCCCGACTATATCGGCCACACCTCGGCCGGGGACCGCAACTGGGCGGAGTTTCGCCAGAGTATCCTCAATTTCCACGCGATCTTCGACTATGCGCCCGATGCCTTCATCGTCGAGGACCAATTCGTGGATGGCGAGAAGGTAGCGACTCGCATGACCGCGCATGTCCGCAGCCGCGAGAGCGGCGAGCCGATGACGATGGTCGGCATCAACCTCGCGGTGATCCGGGGCGGGCAGATCGTCGAGGAATGGAACACCTGGGAAATGGTCCAATCGGCGCAATCGCTTTCGATGCAGGGGGCGTGAGGGTGAAGGATTTCATCTTCTTCCTGCACGATGATGCGATCTCGCCTGAAGACGACACGCTGTGGGATGCCTATTTCGCACGCCTCCATGCCTCAGGCCAATTTGATGGCGGGAGCTCTATCGGGTCTGGCGGGCGCTACCGCAAGGGCGGGGCTGGCTGGCTGGCTGCGCTCCCGCTGGTGGGCTTCCTCCGCATCCGCGCCGAGAGCCTTGCCGAAGCCGAAACCTTCCTCACCGGCAATCCCGTCTATGAAGCGGGTGGCACTGTCGAAATCCGCGAGTTGCCGCGTGACTGATCTGGAGCCTTGCGCATGAGCGCCCCTGTCCTATCCTCCAATCTCGACCTTTCCAGCCCCGAAGCGCAGGCGCGGGCCGCGCACAACCGGGCGCTGGCGGCAGAGCTGCGCGCGCGCGTCGCCAAGGCCGCACTCGGCGGCGATGAAAAGTCCCGCGCCCGGCATGTGTCGCGGGGCAAGCTCTTGCCCCGTGACCGCGTCGAGCGCCTGCTCGATCCCGGCTCGCCGTTCCTTGAACTCGGCCAACTCGCCGCGAACGGGATGTATGGTGACGAAGTGCCCGGCGCTGGCATCATTACCGGGATTGGGCGCGTATCGGGTCGCCAGTGCATGATCTTCGCCAATGATGCGACGGTGAAGGGTGGCACCTACTTCCCGATGACGGTGAAGAAGCACATACGCGCGCAGGAAATTGCTCGGGAAAACCGTCTGCCGTGCATCTACCTCGTCGACAGCGGCGGGGCGAACCTGCCCAACCAGGCCGAGGTCTTTCCGGACCGCGACCATTTCGGGCGGTTCTTCTACAATCAGGCGCAGATGAGCGCGGCGGGCATTCCGCAGATCGCCAGCGTGATGGGCAGCTGCACCGCCGGCGGCGCCTATGTCCCCGCGATGAGCGATGAAAGCGTGATCGTGCGCGAACAAGGCACGATCTTCCTTGCGGGGCCGCCCTTGGTGAAGGCCGCGACGGGTGAGGAAATCAGCGCCGAAGCACTGGGCGGCGGCGATCTGCATGCACGCAAATCGGGCGTGGTCGATCATCTGGCTGACAATGACGAGCATGCGCTGACCATCGTGCGCGATATCGTGTCGCACCTCGGCACAAAAATAGGGACAGTCCCCATTTTCGGGCAAGCTGGTGGGGGAAGCGGAGGGGGTGATGCGAAAATGGGGACTGTCCCTATTTTTGTACCTCGCCCGCCCAAGTATGACGCGGAGGACCTATACTCCATCATCCCCGAAGACGTCCGCGCGCCTTATGATGTGCATGAGGTGATTGCGCGGATCGTGGATGGCAGCGAGTTCCACGAGTTCAAGGCGCTTTACGGCACCACTTTGGTCTGCGGCTTTGCGCATATCTGGGGCATGCCGGTGGCGATCCTTGCCAACAACGGGGTGTTGTTCAGCGAGAGCGCGGTCAAGGGCGCGCATTTCATCGAACTCGCCTGCCAGCGCCGCATTCCGCTGCTGTTCCTGCAGAACATTTCAGGCTTCATGGTCGGCGGCAAGTATGAGGCCGAAGGCATTGCAAAGCATGGCGCCAAGCTGGTGACAGCTGTCGCCACTGCGCAAGTGCCCAAGCTGACCGTGCTGATCGGCGGCAGCTTCGGCGCGGGCAATTATGGCATGTGCGGGCGGGCCTATGATCCGCGCTTCCTCTTCACCTGGCCCAATGCCCGCATCAGCGTGATGGGCGGGGAGCAGGCGGCTTCGGTGCTGGCGACCGTCCACCGCGATGCGGACAAATGGACGCCGGAGGAGGCCGAGGCGTTCAAGGCGCCGATCCGGCAGAAGTATGAGGATGAGGGCAATCCTTATTACGCGACGGCGCGGCTGTGGGACGACGGGGTGATCGATCCGGTGCAGACCCGCGATGTACTCGGGCTGGCGCTGGGGGTGTGTCTGGAAACGCCGATAGCGGAGGCGCCCCGGTTTGGGGTGTTTCGGATGTGATGCCCATGATCACGCTCCTCTCCGCCCTTGCGCTCGCTGCGCAGCCACTCCCTCAGGCCGACCGCCTCCCGCCGCCCGATTTTGGCGACAAGGAGGTAATGGCTGTCGTCTATGCGCTGTTTGCCAAGCTTGAAGCCGGCGATGGTCCGGCGCTCCTTGAGCTGGTCTATCCGCAGGGCCGCGTCACCGCGCGCGGTACGCTGCGCAGCGGGTACACCGGGCTGCGCAGCCAGAGCTTTGCCGAGTACGCCGGCGCGATGAAGCTGGGCGCGGGCTTCCATGAGGAGATCGGCGACATGGTGATCGAGCGTGACGGCGATGTCGCGATGGTCTGGGCGCCGTTCACCGTCTCGATCGAGGGCAAGCTCGTCAGTTGCGGTTTCGATCACTTCGATCTGGTGCGCGAAAACGGCCAGTGGAAAGTGATGAACCTGACGTTTTCCTCACGCACGGAAGGGTGCGGCGCATGATCCAGTCCCTGCTCATCGCCAATCGCGGCGAGATTGCCTGCCGCATCATCCGCACGGCGCGGGGCCGGGGCATTCGCACCATTGCCGTCTATTCCGATGCCGATGCCAAGGCGCTGCATGTGCGGCAGGCGGACGAGGCGGTGCATATCGGGCCGTCACCCGCGCGCGAGAGCTATCTGGTGGGGGAGAAGATCATCGCTGCTGCCAAGGCGACGGGTGCGGAGGCGATTCATCCGGGGTATGGGTTTCTTTCCGAGAATGCCGAGTTTGCGCAGGCGGTGATCGATGCGGGGCTGATCTGGGTGGGGCCGAAGCCCGCCTCGATCACCGCGATGGGCCTGAAGGATGCGGCCAAGGCGCTGATGGCGGCGGCGGGTGTGCCCGTTACGCCGGGCTATATGGGCGGGAATCAGGACCCGACCTTCCTTGCGGAGCGCGCTGGCGAGATCGGTTATCCGGTGCTGATCAAGGCCGTCGCGGGCGGGGGCGGGAAGGGGATGCGAAAGGTGGAGGCGGCGGCGGACTTTGCCGACGCGCTCGCCTCGTGCCAGCGCGAGGCGGCGGCTTCGTTTGGCAACGCGCATGTGCTGATCGAGAAGTATATCCAGCGCCCGCGCCATATCGAGGTGCAGGTCTTCGGCGATACGCACGGTAATGTGGTGCACTTGTTCGAGCGCGATTGCTCGCTTCAGCGCCGCCACCAGAAAGTGATTGAGGAAGCCCCCGCGCCGGGCATGGACGAAGCGACCCGCGAGGCGCTCTGCGCGGCGGCGGTGAAGGCGGCGAAGGCGGTCGATTATGTCGGCGCGGGCACGATCGAGTTTATCGCGGATGCCAGCGAGGGCCTGCGCGCCGACCGCATCTGGTTCATGGAAATGAACACCCGGCTGCAGGTGGAGCATCCGGTGACGGAGATGATCACCGGCGTCGATCTGGTGGAATGGCAGCTGCGGGTGGCGAGCGGGGAGGCGCTGCCGAGGCGGCAGGATCATATCCGGATCAAAGGCCACGCCATCGAGGCGCGCCTTTACGCGGAAGATCCAACAAAGGGCTCGCTGCCCAGCATCGGGAAGCTGGAATACTTCCGACTGCCTGAAAAACTCGAGCCCTATGAATACAAGGCCGTGGATGGAACCTGGAACTGGAACCACTACGATTCGAGGCTTCGCGTTGATAGTGGGTTCGAGGAGGGTGACGAGGTTACCCCGTTCTATGATCCGATGATCGCGAAGATGATCGCCCATGGGCCGGATCGCTTGGAAGCTGCGGTTGCGCTGACGCAGGCGGTAGGTCAGGTTGGCTGCTGGCCGGTCAAGACAAACGCATCAATGCTGTTCGGCCTGCTGGTTGAACCAGATTTCAACAGGGAACGATTATCGACCGCCTTCATCGAGGAACACCCCTCCCGCTTTGCCGAGGATGAAGGCCCGAGCGGGTCGGCCTTGGTTCACGCTGCAAAGCTATTGACCTCGCCTGCCATCCCCATTGGACTGACGGGTTTTCGTCTCAATGCTGAGGCGGAGGGGGAGGTGCTCCTCAGTGTCGACGGGAAGCCCATGGTTGGCCGCCTCGACTACGAACTTAACGAGGACCACGAGCGCCATTTTCCCGCCGAACGCATCGGAGACGCAGTTTTCTCCTCCTCCATCGGTGAAACGGTCCGCATCACGGTCCGCGAATCTCGGGGTACGAACACCCATCACGCCGGCGACGGCGCCATCCTCGCCCCCATGCCCGGCAAGGTCATCGCGGTGGAAGTTTCGGCAGGCGATACCGTCACCAAGGGCCAGAAGCTGCTCGTCCTCGAAGCGATGAAGATGGAGCACGCACTCACCGCGCCGTTTGATGGGACGGTGGCGGAGCTGACTGTGGCGGTGGGCTCGCAAGTGCAGGTGGAAGCCTTGCTGGTGCGGGTGGAGAAGGCGGAATAAGCCACATCCGTTCGTGTCGAGCGAAGTCGAGACACCGCGCACTGTGTCTCGACTTCGCTCGACAAGAACGGTTTGGGGATGAAGGGATTGGATAGAATGGCAGGGCGCTACTTCGATGAATGGCAGGTGGGCGACAGGATCGCGCACGAGATCCGGCGGACGGTGACCGAGACGGACAACCTGCTGTTCTCGGTGATGACGCACAACCCGCAGCCGCTGCATATCGATGCCGAAGCCGCGCGGGCGAGCGAGTTTGGCCAGATCCTTGTGAACGGCACTTTCACGTTTGCGCTGATGGTGGGGCTTTCGGTGGGCGATACCACCGTCGGCACGCTGGTTGCCAATCTGGGCTATGACAAGCTGGTGATGCCCGCGCCCGTATTCCTCGGCGATACCCTGCGCGCGACCAGTGAAGTGGTGGAACTGCGCGCGAGCAAGTCGCGCCCCGATGCGGGGATCGTGACCTTTGCGCACGAGGCGCTCAACCAGCGGGACGAAGTCGTCTGCCGGTGCCTCAGGATGGCGCTGTTGCAGAAGAAGCCGGCTCAGAGCCTGTCCTGATGAGGTGGAGGCATCGGCACGGAGCCGATTTTGGCCCAGCGCGAGGCGAGAGGAGGGAGCTATGCTGGCCTATAGTGACTGACGATCAACGCTGCGATGGGCCAAAAGCGGCCCGCCCCTTCGGGGTCGCGTCAGGAAGCCTCTCGGACAGCGTCGCGCCGCTGGCACGGGCTACCAGCCCGCACTGCGCGGCGCTCCTTGCCGAGAAGCTTCCTGACGCGATGACGATGCCTCCACCTCATCAGGACAGGCTCTAGGTCGCCGCAAAGAGCAGGCGGCCAGCGCCGAGCGATTCAAGCACCTGGTTGATCTCGCGCGGGTTCACCGCGAAGCAGCCCTGGCTGCGGCCGACGCGGCCCTGCGCGGCGACGACGGCGGGTGACACATAGCTTGCCGCATGGATCACGATGCCGCGCTGCAGCGCCCGGTCGTTATCCGGATCGAGCCCGACCAGCCGCCGCGAGCGGCCATGCTTGCCATAGTAAAGCTCGCCCGTGACATAGCTGCCGCGCGAGGAGGCTTCGGAGTCCATCAGATTCGAGAAGTGTTCGGCAATGCCGCGATTCGCCGGGTCCGACCCCCGGCCATGCGCGACGAGCAGCGGCGTGGAAACCGTGCCGCCGACAAGGTCGACGATATGGAAGCGCGCCTGCCGTGAAGGCTGCGAAAAATCGACGATGCCGATCCGGTCGCGCACCGAGATCGCCGCGCCGTGCTGGTCCAGCGCGGCCAGTGCGCGCGGGATGAGCGGCAGAATGCCCGAGCGCGCGATGGTGACGGGTTCACCCTGGACGACCGGTGCGATCTCATCGGGCACAGGCAAGGTGCCCCAGAACGTGCCACCCGGCAGTTCGGCTTCCTGCGCCTGCGAGCCCTCGCGCGGTAAGGCAAGCGATGCAGCGGTTCCGGCAAGGGCGCCAAGAAAATGGCGCCGGTTGATAATCATTGTCCCAGCAAACCCCGAACGCGTTGGCGATCCCGGGCATGACTAAGGCCACGCAAAGGTTGATGATCCAACCCCCATGGCCTTGCTGTTGCGACGAAGCGTGGCTCACGTGCCACTGACCGTTAAGATACGGACTCGACCGGCCTCGCCCTGCGCTTCTACCTGCGTGGAGGTAAAATTAACGTCCGCTAGGAGGTAATACCTACTTTAGATGCCCAATCTGAACCGAACCTGACTGGATCGGCGATCTGAAAATGTTGCAGTGATTTAATAATGTGGTGGATTTCACGCAACAGTACGTTGCAAACCACGGAAATCCGCCATTCTTGAATGACAAAATGTGGCAGTCTGTCAGAAAACTGTCACGAAACCCGACTAGAGCCCCCTCAGCAGAGACGCACTCTCCCTAACTGAGGTTATCTATGAAACTCGCAAACTCGCTGCGCACCGGCCTGCTGGCCGGCGTGTGCCTCGTCGCGTTCGCGGCGACCCCCGCCTTCGCCGCCGCAGTCGATGAGCAGGCCGAAGCCGCGCCTGCGCCCGCCGCAGGCTTGCCGGACGGCGTGCCGATCGAGGAAATCGTCGTCACCGCGACCAAGCGCGAGACCAACCTGCAGAAGACCCCGATCTCCATCTCGGTGGTCAATGCCGAAACCATCCGCGAGCGCCGCGTGCAGAGCCTGCTCGACCTCGCTGACGGCGGCGTACCAAGCCTCCGCGTCGCGACCTTCGAAGCGCGCCAGTCGGCGCTGACCATTGGCATTCGCGGCATCGTGCCGCTCGATGCCAACCAGCCCGCCCGCGAACAGGGCGTCGGCATCTACATCGACGGCGTCTACCTCGGCCGCCAGCACGGCCTCAACACCGGCCTGTTCGACATCGAGCGCGTTGAAGTGCTCAAGGGCCCGCAGGGCACGCTGTTTGGCCGCAACACCGAAGGCGGCGCGCTCTCGCTCGTCTCGAAGGCACCCACCGGCGAATTCGGCGGCAGCATCGATGGCAGCGTTGGCAACATCGGTTCGCGCAGCGGAGCGATCCACCTCAACCTGCCCGAGTTCAAGGGTTTCTCGATCAAGCTCGACGGTGTCTACCAGCACCAGGATCCGGTGACCAAGAATCCGCTCCGCGGCGAGGAAGGCTGGGGCCTGTTCGATCGCAAGGGCTTCCGTGCCGCTGTGCGCTGGAAGCCGGTTGACGGCGTGACCAACGACTTCACCTATGACGTCGCGCGCGACGAGAACACGCCGTTCTACAGCCAGCTGCTCAACTACAACCCTGAGAACTGCCTCAGTGGCGGTTCGAACAGCGCACCGCTGGCGATCCCCGCCGGCAGCACCTGCATCACCCCCGGCACCGCATTTGTCGGCACGCAGGGCACCATTCGTCCGCTGCTCCCCGGCGTCGTGGTGAACGGCGACACCCTGATGCGCGAGGCCGACATTGGCGTGCCGCAGCGCCGCAGCTTCGACGAGACGCATGGCTTCACCAACGTCCTGAAGTGGAAGATCTCGCCCGAAGTCGAGCTCCGCTCGATCACCGCATGGCGCGGTGTCGACGTGCAGCAGTGGGACAACTCGGGCGGCGCGCACCGTGTGCCGGTCGTCAACTACCGTCCCGAGTGCACTGCGAACGGCCCGTCGAACTGCACGTTCAGCCGCTACAGCCTTGCCGACTTGCGTCAGCGCCAGTTCAGCCAGGAAATCCAGGCTGTCGGCACGATCGGCTCCGTCGATTACGTCGCCGGGCTGTTCTATTTCAACGAACACGTGAGCGACACGGCCGCCACGCCGAACTCGATGCGCGTGATCTACAACACGCCGACGCAGGCCACTTACGTGCCCAACGTGTTCTGCACCGCCGATACGCCGGAGTTTGTCGGTCAGGCTGTGAACGGTTGCCCGATCGATCGCGCCTCGCAGGTCAATTCCAAGAGCTATGCGGTGTTCGGTCAGGCCACCTGGAATGCGAACGAGCAGCTCCACATCACGGTGGGCGGACGCTACACTTGGGATGAGAAGCAGGGCCAGCTGACCTGGTCGCGCAACGTCGACTATCGGGCCAACCCGACGATCGCCGCGCAGAACGGCTACCAGCCGCTCGACCGGAAGTGGCGCCGGTTCAACCCGCTGGTCACCGTTGCCTACGATTTCAACAACGATGTCCATGCCTATGCCAAGTACGCGACCGGCTATCGTGCCGGCGGTGCCAGCTCGCGCACCTCGGACTACCGCGCGTTCAACCCGGAAGACGTCAAGAGCTACGAAATCGGTGTGAAGGCTGACCTGTTCGGCCGTCGTGCCCGCCTCAACCTCGCGGGTTACATCATGGACCGCACCGGCAGCCAGGTCGACCTTTCGACGATCCAGCCGACCGCGACCGGCAACTTCAACAACCTCGTGACGTTCAACGCCCCGGGTACCACCAAGATCCGCGGCATCGAAGCGGACCTCACGGTGAAGCCGGTCAGCCGCCTGACCATGAACCTCTCGTATGCCTATACCTACACCGACATTCCGCTGGTGCCGGTAACGTACACGCAGTTCAACAGCGCGGGCACCGCACTGTTCAGCACCACCGTCAATCAGAAGTTCTACATCGTCTACACGCCGCGCAACGCTGCGAGCGCGTCGATCGATTACGAACTGCCTGAAATCCTTGGCGGGGCCCGCCCCAAGTTCCACGTCGATGCCAACTACGCGCAGGCAACGCAGAGCTTCGACCAGTTTGCAACCAAGGCTGACTCGAGCTTCATCGTCAACGCCCGCCTCTCGGTGATGGACATCAACCTCGGCGGTGGTTCCAACAAGCTCAACATCGGGCTGTGGAGCCGCAACCTGTTCAACTACCAGTTCGTCTACCGCCGCGATCCGTCGAACAGCCTTCCCGCTGTCCAGACCAACGATGCGCAGGGCCGGAACGTTGTCGTGATCGGCAACAACGGCAGCGTGCTGGGCGACTACGGCAACTTCAATATGCCGCGCACCTTCGGTTTCGACGCTTCGATCAAGTTCTGATCGCAGCGCGCACCGCACACGAAATGACGGCGGCCGGAGCGATCCGGCCGCCGTTTTTCGTTCGGGCAGCAGGCGCGATCAGCGCTTGTCGAGGCCGATCCGGCCCGAGCCGAAAGCTGCGACCTGCAGCAGGCCGCCGGCCATGGCGAGGTTCTTCAGGAAGTGGATGAACTGGTTCTGGTCAGCGAACTGGGCGTGAAAGGCGAGCGCTGCGACAACGCTGAAGCCGGCAAGCGCCAGCGCCACGAAGCGCGTGCGAAACCCGGCGATGAGGGCAAGACCGCCGCCGACCTCGATCAGCGCCGCCGCGATCAGCGCAGCCGGGGCGAAGGGCAGGCCGGCGCTGGCGATGTAGCCGATGGTGGCTTCCGGATTGGCGATCTTGCCGATGCCGCTGAGGATGAAGATCGCGGCGATCAGCACGCGGCCGGCGGCGGCGAGAACGTGGCCGGTGGCGGGAGCGGAACTCGGGGCCGAGGTGACGGAGGCAGTGGTGGTGGTCATGGCGTGATCCTTTGCTTGTCATGCCGGGCGGGGGCGTCCGGTCTGTTGAGAGCTGGATAGGCGCATGCGTAGATCCGGAAAATCCGGATAATGTCGTCCCATTTGTTCGATAAAGTGAAAAAGCTGCGCCAGCCGCTCAAGGCTTGGGTGCGGCTGTGCGGAACTCGGCCGGGATCGGACAGTCGGTGCAGACGCCATTGTCGCACAAGCGGCACAGCGTGCAGCGCTCGAGGTCCGTGGCGGGTAGCGAGGCCAGCAGCTTGTGCAGCAGTGCCGCCAGCGTCTGCTCCTCGTCGCTCGTCAGCGGCTCGAGCACCGGACGGATCATGGCGAGGCGTTCCTTGAGCAACGCTTCGCGCAGCGCATCTCCCTGCGGGGTGAGGTGCAGCGCGATGGCGCGGCGGTCGTGTCCTTCACGGCGCTCGACAAGGCCGTCCGCCACCAGGCGGTCCACCAGCCGCACGCAGCCGGGATGCGAAAGCCCGAGGATGCGCCGCAGCTGGTCGTTCGAGGGCCCGAGGCCATAGCCGATGACCACCAGCGCCGCAGGGGTTTCGCCCGCGTGGTTCAGGGTCTGCCGCGCCGCTTCGCCAATGCGGTCAGCCACCGCAAGGCCCAGCGCGCCGAGGAGATTGGCGGTCCGGTCGGTCATCGCAGGGTGATATGTGCGTTCGGCACAAATATCAACTTGACCAATAAGTGCGCTCCGCACATAAATTTGCCATGGCGACCCGGTCTGATCGGGAATCGCCCGGGAGATCGCCATGACAGCCGCAACCATGCCCCAACTGACCCCCGAACACGCCGATTTCTACGCCCGGTTCCAGTCGTTCTGGGCCGCCCCCAGCGGTCCCCGTGTCGCCGAGCTCATCGCACCGCACGCGGTCATTCATTTCAGCGGGGTCGGCAGCTTTTCGGGCCGCGAATACATCGATGTCATGGCCGGCACTCTCGCCGCGATGGAAGCCTTCACGGTCACCCCGCTCGACTGTGCGGGGTCAGGCGATCTGCTTTACATCTTCTGGCAGGCCAGCGCCCGGATCGGCGGTGAAACGCGGACATGGAACGGCATCGATCGCATGCGCATCGCCGATGGCATGGCGGTGGAGGAACATGTGGTGTTCGATTCCGCAGTGCTCCAGCCGGCTGGCTGAGCGCGCCGGATCAGGCCGCGCGGCGCGGGTCCGGCTGGCGGCGTGCATCGGACACGAGCCGTTCGTAGCTGGCGAACAGTTCGGCGAAGTGATCATCCATCACGCGGGGTGAGGGGATGCTGGCACGCGGACCATCGATCCCGCTTTCGCGCGCGATGCAATATTCCACAATGGTTTCCGCTGCTGCCGACGCATTGGCGGATTCGTAGATCCAGCCGCCCGATGCCCGCGCCTGATCCGCCGCACCGCCTTCGTCGGGGGCGATGAGGGGCAGGCCGCTGGCGCGCGCCTCGGCAGCGACCATGCAGAAGGTTTCGGCCTCGCAGCCATGGACCAGCGCATCGGCGCTCGCCATCACGCGCGCCAGTTCGGCCCGGTTGGTGATCGGCTCGAGGATGCGGATATGCGGATTGCCGCCGATGCGCTTCTCGATGGCCTTGAGATCGCGGCCCTGGCCTGCCAGCACCATGCCCACGGGGCGGCGCGTGCCGGCGGCGGTCACCGCATCGACCAGCATCGGCCAGCGCTTCTCCGGGGCGAAGCGGCCCACGCCTATCAGCAGCGTCGCCTCCTCGGGCAGCTCGCACAGCTCGAGCAGGCCCTTGCGCAGCCGTTCGTCGCGGTGGGCGGGGGCGAATACGCCCGGATCGACGCCCATCGGGTTCGTCACCACGCTGCCAAGGCCGCCTCTGGTCAGCCGGTCCGAAAGGCCCTGGCTCGTGCTCACGATCATGTCGAACTGCGTGTCGAGCTTGCGCAAGTGGCGCCAGTAGCGATCGAAAGCCTTGTCGATCACCGGGCGCGGGGCAACGCCATCGAACCAGCGGTAGGCATAGGCCGAAAGCGGATCGGCATGCATGATCAGCGCGCGCGGCGCTGTGCCGTGCCATTCGCCGACAAGGCTCGCGCTGCGCCAGGGCGAAGACGCCTCGACCATGTCCGGCGCTTCGCGGTCCAGCGCTTCGTAGAGGGCTGGCACGTCGCTGAAGTAGCGGTAGTTGAAATCGAGCGGGAACACCGTGCTCTTGAGCCACACGATCCGCGCGTTCGGCCCGCGTTCCTCGATGCGGTTTTCCTCGCCCGGCGCGATGACGACGACTTCGTGGCCCAAGGCCGCTCCGGCCTTCAGCTTGCGATCAACATACGTGCGTACGCCGCCACCTTTGGGCGCGTAGAAGGCGCAGACGTCGACGAGCTTCATGCGAGTACCTACGATCTCTTGAGCGGCCCGAACGAGAACAGCCCGGTACGGTAATTCATCACGACGCGCAATGTCGTTAGCCCGCCACCCGCATTCACCGCTACAGCCGCGGCCTTCGGCTTCGACCAGCCCAGCCTGGGATTGGCCGAGAATCCGACACCATCCTGGGAGAGGCTGAACTTGTGATCGGCGTTGCGATCGTGCAGCACCGTCACTGCATAGGTGCCGGGACCGGGTATGCGGATGCACAGCCGCGGGACGGGCTCGGCCGGCACCGGCACTTCCACGCGGCGAAAGGTCTTGCCCGCCATGAGCAGGATATTGTCGTCGGCGAGGAAATCGCCATCGGTGGCCGGGTAGACCTCGATTTTCACTCGGCCCGCGCGATCCTTGACGCCGACCAGATCGACCAGAAACGCCGGTCCGCTTTCGCCGGGCCGGCACTGGCCTTCCGCCTTGCCAAGCTCGGGCGATGTCTGAATCTGCGCCGCGCCCGCCAGTAGAGGCAGTGCCGCGCCAAGGAAAACAATGCGTTTCAAGCGTTCTTCTCCTGCTGCACCAGATCAAGCAGCATCAAGCCAATGAACAACACCACATGCGTTGCCACGATCAGGAGCGATATCATGGCAATCATGTCGCTAGTCTGAACCTGACTACCAACGAGCAGGGTCGAGATACCGGCGAAGGCGACATCTTTATTGGGAATGAGCGGAAGACGGGACAGGAGGAGCCGGACGGTTGCGAAAAGAAGCCACGAGCCGATCCCCACGCCGGGCAGGATCAGATGCCAGGCCAGCGCGGAGAGGCCGGTGTTGGCGACGATACGCAGGGTGTGGACGACGAACACGAACGCAAGGTCGGCCTTGGGCAGGCTGAGCAGGCCATTGCGGAAGAACATGATGACGAGGCTGGTGATGAGCACCACGCCGATCGAGGTACTGAGCACATGCCCGTTGCTGCTGCCCGCGCCATCGAGCCCCAGCTGGCTGATGATCGGCCAGGTGACGATCAGCAGCAGCACGGTCATGATATTGCCGGCCAGCGCGGAAAGGATCGCGACGTCCTTCACCGCGCCGAAGGGCGAGCCTTCCATCTTCACGTGGCGGCGCGCCCAATCGTAGAAATAGACTTCACCGACATAGCCCAGCAGCAGTTCGTTGCCGATCAGCTTCTTGAGCAGCGGCAGGATGCCCGAAACCGGAATGCCCCACAGCTTGCGGAAGATCACCCAGTCCGCCATCGGCCCCGCGAAGTAGCTCGCCGCCAGCACCAGCCAGATCCACGGGCTTGTCGGCACGATCGACCAGACCTGACTCCAGTCGATCTTGCGCAGCTGCCACAGCACGGCAGCCAGAATGGCGAGCGAAATGGCCGGACCCACCCAGCCGCTCCACTTGCGCAGGCTGCGCTCGAGCGGCGCGGCGGACGGGAGCGCGGTGGGCAGAACCGGTGGCAAGGTCTCAATCAGCGCTTCGGGTGGTGCCATGGGAGAGATATCCTTCGAGGAGCCTGCCTCGCCATCCACGTTAAGCACGGGCGAGGTCCTCCATCAGAGCGCGATAGCCATGCGAAGCTATCTCTACGGTGAACCGACGCGATTGGTCTCGCGCAGCCGCTTCGTCAAATTTCAAGTTGGCAATGTTGCCCATGGCCTGCGCCAGCGCCGCCGCATCGCCGACCGGCACCAGCAGGCCGAAGCGGCCGCCGCCCAGCATGTCGTCCATGCTCACGCTGCAGCGGGTCGAGACCACCGGGAGTCCGGCCGCCAGCGCCTCTGCAACAACGGCCGGAACACCTTCATAGTCCGAGGAAAGCACCAGTGCATCGGCCGCGGCCAGTTCGGCATCGAGCGGGCTGATGTGGCCCGGCAGACGCACTTTCGCGCCGAGCCCCAGCCGTTCGATCTGCGCTTCCAGCGCGCGGCGCGCGGAGCCCTCGCCAATGATGGCCAAACGGTCATCCGGCCCGGCCATGCGCGCAAAGGCATCGATCAGCAGGCCGAAATTCTTCTGCGCAGCAAGCCGCCCGATGGCAAGGAAGCGCCGTCCGGGCCCGCGCGGCGCCGCGTTTGCCGCGGCGCGCGCGGCAGCGAGGCGCTGGATATCGGCTTCGGAAAGCGAGGGATCGTCGATCACCGCGATCCGCGCATCCTCCACGCGCATCAGGCTGCCGATCTCCGCGCGCATCGGCGGCGCCATGCCGACAAGGCGCTGCAGCATCCGCCCCTGGATGCGCAGCCACAGGCGGTAGAACGGCCGGGCCGGGGCCGGGAGGTCGTGGCGCGTCAGGTCATTGCTGATTTTGGCGACGACCGGCGGGCAGGCCTTGCCCAGCAGCAGCCGCATCGCCACGGCGACGATGGTGTAGGAATTGCCCGCGCAGAACAGCACGTCGGGCCGGATCCGCCGGATCGCGCGCGGCAGATGGAAGATCATCCACAGCGTTTCCCACGCGCTGCTGGGGATCGCCTCGGGGCCGAGGATCTCGTACCCGAGGTCCGGCCACTCGCGCTTCATCGCCCCCGCCGTGCGCCCCAGCACGAGCCGCGCGTCGAGCCCCTGCGCGCGCCACGCCTCGTGCAGCCGCAGCGCTACCCGCTCCACCCCGCCGGGCTCGAAGCTGTGCAGGAACGTGAGGACGCGCAGCGGCCGCGCGGCGGCAGGCGTCAGCTGGTTCAGGCCTGCCGACAGCGCATTCATGCCGCGCTACTCAGCGATGCATAGCGTGAAGGCGCATGCGTGCGCACAAACCGCGCCAAGGTGCGGTCGATGCTCGTCAGCAATGTGGGCACGGTCGTGTCGCCCGGATGCACTGCCACGCGGATCGTGCGGGTGAAAGGCAGCGCGGCCCGGCCCAGCGATGCTGCAAACAGCGAACTGGCGATGCGCGCCTTGCTGCGGCTCGCCCAGGTGATCACCGGGCCTTTCGCCAGCACTTCGCCGCTCGCCGGGCGCCAGACTTTCATGTGGTCTTCGGCGAGCGCAAAGCCAAGTTCGCGCATCGCCGCGTGCGCGCCTTCGCCATAGAGCCAGGCAGGCGCGATGAAGCCAGCAACCGGGCGGCCGATCGTGTCTTCCACCAGCGCGCGGCCATCGCGCATGCGGGCCAGCGCTTCGGCCTGCGGCAGGTTGAGGAATTCGCCTTCGCCCGCGGTCATATGCTTGCCCTTGATCGCAGCTAGGCCTTCGGTCGCCGGCGTTTCGTCCTTGTGGCTCCAGCCGTGGAGGAACATCTCGATGCCCTGATCGGCCCAGCCGCGAAGCCGCGCCGCGAAGGCTGCGTTGCCGGCAATCGGTGCGCCGCGCCAATGGTCAGGGATCACCAGCATGGCGAACTTTGCCTCGCCGACGTGCCGCGCCAGCCGCTCGGCCAGTGCATCGACCTGACGTTCGAACCGCGGCGAAACATCGTGGATCGAAACGAGCAGCCGCCGCGCAGAAGCAGAGGAGGAAGGCGCGGGGGCGGTCATGCGCGTGCCGGTATCACCACATGCTGCATTGCCGCAAGGCGCAGCCACATCCCGCTATGCTTTGTCTTCATGGGTGTGACCCCTGCGCGTGAACTGGTTTGGTTCGCCTGCCTTGCTTCTGCACGCCAACTGCGGCGTGGACATGGCAATCGCACCCGCAATTCGCAAGATGGCGGGCATCAGTGCGCAGACCGGCGAAATCCCCGCGCGCTTCGTCGCGAGGCTATTGTCTATCGAAAGGGTTGAGTTAACATCGAGCTGGTCGGGACGTACACCGAGTCGACCGGCCATTTCCTCTCCTGGAGACGTAATATGGCCCATGAAATCAATACTTTGAATGATCCTGCCCCACCCGTGATCCTCACCGTGCCGGGCCTTGGCAACTCCGGCCCCGGTCACTGGCAGACGATCTGGGAAGCGCAGCTGCCGCGCTGCCGCCGGGTCGATCTGGGGCTGTGGGACAATCCGCACCGCAACACCTGGGTGAACAAGCTCAACCTTGCGATCCAGCGCGCCGAAGGGCCGGTGGTGCTCGCGGCGCACAGCCTCGGCTGCCTCGCAGTGGCGTGGTGGGCGGAGTATGAGCGGCCCGGAGGCCCGGTCGATGGCGGCAAGGTGATCGGCGCGCTGCTGGTGGCTCCGCCCGATGTCGAGGAGCGCCCGCTTGACCGGCGGCTCACCTGCTTTGCGCCGGTGCCTGAAAGCGCGCTGCCGTTCCCTACAGTCCTCGTCGCCAGCCGCAACGATCCCTACCTGACGATGGCGCAGGCCCGCGGCCTTGCCCGCCGCTGGGGTGCGCGCCTCGCCGATGCAGGGGAGGCGGGGCACATCAATGCTGCGTCCGATCTGGGCGATTGGGCGTTTGGAAGGCTGCTGCTCCACACCCTGCTGCCCGAGCCGCTGCCGGTGGTGCAGGATACGCCGCGCGCGCAACCTGCGGCACGTGAAGAATTCGATCCGGCGCTACTCTGGCAACGTGCCTGATCCCTTTTCGGCCCCGTTCACTCCGGGGCCGGCATAGGGGGCGGCGCGATCGATCCGCAATCCCGTTGATCGCGCCGCCTCGCTTTTTGCGTGCCATGCAAAGCCCGGGGTTGCCGGGTCTTCCCAGCGCGCAGCATCCATCGGCGCGCCGTCCAGCGCGTGCCATGTGCCGTCTTCCGGGAACTGTGCGAAGTCGCGGCCTGCGCGCCATGCTGCCAGTGCCGCGACATGGTCTTCGAGCGTGCGGTCGCGGCCTTCCCAGTCGATCCACATCACCGCGTTGTCCTGCGCATAGGCATTGTTGTTGCCCTGCTGGGTGCGGCCGAACTCGTCGCCGGCGGTCAGCATGATCGTGCCGGTCGAGACGAACAGCGTGCCGAGCATCGCGCGGGCGAAGGCGGCGCGGCGGGCAAGCACCGCCGGATCGTCCGTCGGCCCTTCGGCGCCGTTGTTCCAGCTGAAGTTTTCGCCATGCCCGTCGCGATTGTCTTCGCCGTTGGCGTGGTTGTGGCGGTGTTCGTAGGCCAGCGTGTCCGCCAGCGTGAAGCCATCGTGCGCGGCGAGGTAGTTCACCGCGCGGCAGTCCTTGCCGAACACGTCGGAAGAACCCGCAAGCCGCGTCGCCAGAAGGCCGAGCCCCGCATCCCCGCGCCAGAAGCGCCGCACATCGTCGCGGTACCGGTCGTTCCATTCGAGCCAGTGCGCTGGGAAGCGGCCGAGCTGGTAGCCGCCGGGGCCGATATCCCACGGCTCGGCAATCATCACCCTATCCGCCAGCCAGGGATCGGCGGCGATTTCGGCGAAGATCGGTGCGTCCGCCGCAAAACCCGGCCCGCGCGCCATCACCGTCGCAAGGTCAAAGCGGAACCCGTCCACGCAGCAATGGCGCACGAAATGGCGCAGGCTTTCGACTACCAGCGCGCGCACCGCAGGCTGCGCGAAATCGAGCGTGTTGCCGCAGCCGGTATCGTTGATCAGCGACCCAGCTGCATTGTGGGCATAGGCCGCATCATCGAGCCCGCGAAAGGAGAGCACCGGCCCCAGAATGTCGCTCTCGCCAGTGTGGTTGAACACGAGATCGAGGATCACGCCGATCCCGCGCGCGTGAAGCGCGGCGACCGTCTCGCGCAGTTCCGCCACTCCGCCGGGGCAGAGGCGCGGATCGAGCGCCATGGGGACGACCGGGTTGTAGCCCCAGGCATTACTGAGGCCGAGCGGGGGCAGATGGCGCTCGTCGATCCACGCCGTGATCGGCATCAGTTCGACCGCGCTCACATGCAGCTTTTCGAGATGCGCCAGCACTGCCGGATGCGCGAGCGCCGCCACCGTGCCGCGCTGCGCTTCCGGCACATCCGGGTGCAGCATGGTGAGCCCGCGCACGTTGACTTCGTAGATCAGCCCGCCGCGCTTGAAGACCGGCGGTGCGAGCGGTACCTCCGGCAGCGCGCCCTGCATCACCGCACGCGGCACAAGCGGTGCCGTGTCCACGCCGTATGCAGACAGCGCCGGATTGTATGTGAAAGGCCGGTCGAGCTCGACTGCACGCGGATCGACCAGCAGCTTGGCGGGATCGAACCACAGCCCCTTTTCAGGCGCCCATTCGCCTGCCGCGCGCAGGCCATAGCGGGTGCCGGGGGGAGGGGCGTGCGCAATCCAGTCATCGCCTGCGCGCACCATCGGCACGCGGGTTTCGGTATCCCCGTCAAACAGGCAGAGCATGACCGCCTCGGCGCGCGGGGCGCGCACCGAAAGCCGGGTCATGTGATCACGTCAGGCGCGCTCCGGCCGGTGCGCGCGGCGATCCCGGCGATGGCTTCAGCGGCGGCGATCAGATCGCCGAGCATGGCATCGGTATCGGCATCGAGTGTGCCGCCTGCCGGTTCGTAGCGTTCGAGATAGAGCCGCAAGGTCGCGCCTTCGGTGCCCGTGCCGGACAGCCGCAGCACGATGCGCGATCCGCCGACAAACAGCACCCGCAGCCCCTGATTGGCGCTGTGCGAGCCATCGACCGGATCGTCATAGGCAAAGCTGTCTGCCGTCTCGACCGTCAGCGGGCCGAAGGACTTGCCCGGCAGCGTGGGGAACGAGGCTTCCAGCGCGGCCATCAGCGCTTCTGCAACATCCTTGGGCAGCGCTTCATAGTCGTGGCGCGCGTAGTAGTTGCGGCCGAACTTCGCCCAGTGCTGGCGGGCGATCGCCTCCACGCTCTCACCGCGCACGGCGAGGATATTGAGCCAGAGCAGCACCGCCCAGAGCCCGTCCTTCTCGCGCACATGGTCCGATCCGGTCCCGGCGCTTTCCTCGCCGCAGATCGTCGCCAGCTGCGCATCGAGCAGGGTGCCGAAGAATTTCCACCCCGTCGGCGTCTCGAACGCGGGGATCCCCAGCGCCTCGGCCACCCGGTCCGCCGCCGCGCTGGTCGGCATCGAGCGCGCGATCCCGGCAAGGCCCTTGGCATAGCCCGGCGCGAGGTGCGCATTGGCCGCAAGCATCGCGAGGCTGTCAGACGGGGTGATGAAGATGCCCTTGCCGACGATCAGATTGCGGTCGCCGTCCCCGTCCGAAGCGGCGCCGAACGCGGGCGCATCGGGGGAGAACATGAGGTCGAACAGCACTTTGGCATGGACGCGGTTGGGATCGGGGTGATGCCCGCCGAAGTCTTCCAGCGGCACGCCGTTGTGCACGGTGCCGGGGCGGAACCCCAGCCGCTTCTCCAGCACTTCGATCGCATAGGGGCCGGTGACAGCGTGCATGGCATCGAACGCCATGGTGAGGTCATTCGCCACCGCCGCGCGGATCGCGGGGAAATCGAACAGCGTTTCCATGAGGTCCGCCCAGTCGGCGACAGAGTCGATCACCTCGACCGCCATGCCCGCGACTTCGCTCGTGCCGAGTGTATCGAGATCGACGTCAGCCGCCTCCACCGTCAGCCAGCGGTCGATCACCTTGGTGCGCGCAAAGATCGCGTCCGTGATCGCCTCGGGCGCGGGGCCGCCGTTGGCGATATTGTACTTGATGCCGAAGTCCTCGTCCGGCCCGCCGGGGTTGTGGCTGGCCGAAAGGATCAGCCCGCCGCTGGCGCCATACTTGCGGATCACGTGGCTGGCCGCCGGGGTCGAGAGAATGCCGCCTTGCCCCACCAGCACGCGGCCATAGCCGTTCGCCGCCGCAATCCGGATCGCCGCCTGGATCACCGTCCGGTTGTGATAGCGTCCGTCGCCCCCGATGACCAAGGTCGAGCCCCGCTCCGGCGAGACCGCATCGAACACCGACTGGATGAAGTTTTCCGCATAGTTCGGCTGTGCGAACACCCGCACTTTCTTGCGCAGGCCCGATGTGCCCGGCTTCTGATCGGCGAACGGCGAGGAAGGAATCGTCTGGATCATGCGGTTACCGTAAGGCTCTTGTAGAGGTCGGCATAGGCCCCGCCGCTGCCGCGCCACGAGAAATCCGCGCCCATCCCGGCGCGCTGCAGGCTGCGCCAGGCGGCGGGATCGCGGAACAGGTGCACCGTGCGGGTGAGGGCGTCCGCTAGCGTTTGATAGCGCACCCCGTCGAACTGCACGCCGGTGGCGACGCCGGCCTGCCGCGCGGCGAGGTTGGCGTCGATGACCGTATCGGCAAGGCCGCCGGTGCGGCTCACCACCGGCACGCAGCCATAGGCGAGGCCGTAGAGCTGGGTGAGGCCGCAAGGCTCGAACCGGCTCGGCACGAGGATCGCATCGCCGCCCGCCAGCATGCGGTGCGAGAGCGCTTCGTCATAGCCGATGCGCACCGCGATCCGTCCGGGATGGCGCGCGGCGGCGGCATGAAAGCCGCTTTCCAAAGCGGCATCGCCCGATCCCAGCAGCGCCAGCCGCCCGCCGATGCCGACAAGGTGGTCGGCGGCTTCGAGCAGCACGTCCATGCCTTTTTGCCAGGTGAGGCGGCTGATCACGATAAAAAGGGGACTGTCCCCATTTTTCTCGAGGCCGAACTCCGCCTCCAGCGCCCGCGAGTTCGCGGCCCGCTTGGCCAGCGCCTTCCCGCTGTAGGCGGCCTTCAGTGCGGGATCGCTGGCCGGGTTCCACACTGCGGCGTCGATCCCGTTGACGATTCCGCTTACCTCGCTTTCACGCGCGCGGATCAGGCCTTCGAGGCCCATGCCGAAGCCCGGCTCGCGGATTTCGCGCGCATAGGTCGGGCTCACCGTTGTGATGCGGCTGGCCGAAGCGAGGCCCGCCTTCAGGAAGCTTATGCCGCCATGGTACTCGATGCCGTCGATCGCCATGGCCTGCGGCGGCAGGCCGAGCGCGGGGAACAGGTCCGCGCCGTAGTGGCCTTGAAACGCCATGTTGTGGATCGTGATCACCGAAGGCAGCGGTGGCCCGGCGGGTGAGAAGCGCTGATAGGCCAGCGTCATCCCCGCCTGCCAGTCGTGCGCGTGGATAAGGTCGAAGCCGAGGCCCTTCACCACGCCGCCCGCCACATCCGCCGCCGCGCGGCCGAAGGCGGCAAAGCGTTTCCAGTTGTCCGCCCAGTCGCGCCCGGTGGCATCGCCATAGAGCCCGCCCTCGCGCGCATAGAGCCCCGGCGCATCGAGCACGAGCAGAGGATGGGCGCCGATCTTGCCCGCCAGCAGGCGCGCCGGTTCGCCCAGCAGGCTCTCCCACTTGTGCAGGACCTTGGGTTTCTTGCCGAGCGTGGCGGTCACTGCGGGATAGCCCGGCAGCAGGGTCGTCATGGCGACGCCGTGCGGGGCGAGCGCCTCGGGCAGGGCGCCGACGACATCGGCAAGGCCGCCGGTCTTGACCAGCGGGACCGCTTCGGAGGCGACGGAGAGGACGTTCGTCATGGCTGGCCCACCCCTAACCCCTCCCGCAAGCGGGAGGGGGACTGACAGGTACACGATTCATTAGCCCCTCCCGCTTGCGGGAGGGGTTGGGGGTGGGCAGCGGCATGTGCAGCCCCATCACTTCAGCCGCTCGATCATCGCCTTGTTGATCAGGCACACGCCGTTTTCGGTGCGGCGGAAGCGCTTGGCGTCGAGGATCGGGTCCTCGCCCACGACCAGCCCTTCGGGAATGCGTACGCCGGAATCGAGGATCACGCGCTTCAGCCGCGCCCCGCGCCCGATGTTGCAATAGGGCAGGATCACGCCTTCATCGACGCTGGAGAAAGAGCCCATCTTCACGCCGGTGAACAGCAGCGAGCGCCGCGCGATCGCGCCCGAGACGATGCAGTCCTGCGAGATCAGCGAGGAAATTGCCATGCCGCGCCGCCCTTCGATATCGTGGACGAACTTGGCCGGGGCCGCCACGACCTGATCGGTCCAGATCGGCCATTCGCGGTCATACATGTTGAGCTTGGGCACGACGTCCGTCAGATCGAGGTTCGCCTCGAAATAGGCGTCCAGCGTGCCGACATCGCGCCAGTATTCGCCGATTTCCTCGGCGGCGCGGATGCAGCTGTCGGTGAAGCGGTGGGCCACGGCCTTCCCGTTCTTCACGATCTGGGGGATGATGTCCTTGCCGAAATCGCGGCTGGAGTTGGGGTCGTCGGCATCGCGGCGCAGCGCGTCAAACAGGAACTTCGTGTCGAACACATAGATGCCCATCGAGGCGAGCGAGTGTTCGGGATCACCCGGGATCGAAGGCGGATCGGAGGGCTTTTCGATGAAATCGGTGATCACGCTCGCCGCATCAACCGCCATCACGCCGAAGCCCTTGGCTTCCTCGCGCTTCACCACCAGGCAGCCGATCGTCACGTCCGCGCCGGTGGCGACGTGCTGCTGCAGCATCAGCTCGTAGTCCATCTTGTAGATGTGATCGCCCGCAAGGATGACCATGTACTTGGGCGCGTGGCTCGCGATGATGTCGAGGTTCTGGTAGACCGCGTCGGCCGTGCCTTCGTACCACGCGTGTTCGGAAATGCGCTGCGAGGCGGGGAGGATGTCGAAGCTCTCGTTGCGCTCCGGCCGCATGAAGTTCCACGCGCGCTGCATGTGGCGGATCAGCGAATGCGCCTTGTATTGCGTGGCGACGCCGATGCGGCGGATGCCCGAATTGATCGCGTTCGAAAGCGCGAAATCGATGATCCGGCTGACCCCGCCGAAATAGACCGCAGGCTTGGCGCGGTTGTCGGTGAGATCATAAAGGCGGCTGCCGCGCCCGCCGGCCAGAACATAGGCCATGGCGTCGCGCGCCAGCGGCTGCCCATAAGTATCACGCATGACCCATCTCCCTCCGTTTGCCTTGTGGCTTATCCTTCGAATACGAACATGACCGTTGAAAGGGGCGGCAGGACGACGAGTGCCGCGCCATGCTCCGCTATCACGCCGCCCAGATTGCCCTGGCCCGATCCGCCATAGAGCCCCGCATCGCTGTTGAGCGCCTCGCGCCACGTGCCGTCTTGCGGGAACGGCAGGCGGTATTGCCCGTGGAGCGTCGGCGTCATGTTGCTGACGACGACGACCGTCGGTGCGCCCGGTGCTTTGCGCGCCCAGGCGAAGACCGAGGCGGCGGCATCATCGACCACCAGCCATTCGAAGCCCTCGCCCTCGCAATCGCGCGCGTGGAGCGCGGGGAGGGTGCGATAGGCGTGGTTGAGGTCTTTCACCCAGCGCTGCACGCCGGCGTGCTCGGCGATGTCCAGTTGATCCCAATCGAGCTGGCGGGCTTCGCTCCATTCGCGCCCCTGCGCAAACTCCTGCCCCATGAACAGCAGCTTCTTGCCAGGATAGCCCCACATCAGGCCATAATAGGCGCGCAGGTTGGCGAACTTCTGCCAGGCATCCGCGCCGCTCATCTTGCCGAGCAGCGAGCCCTTGCCGTGGACCACTTCGTCATGGCTCAGCGGCAGCACGAAGTTCTCGCTGAAGGCATACATCAGCCCGAAGGTGATCTCGTCGTGGTGATAGCGCCGGTGCACCGCATCGCGCGCCATGTAGGCGAGCGTATCGTGCATGAAGCCCATGTTCCACTTGAACCCGAACCCGAGGCCGCCGCGCGGCGGGCCTGCCGCATCGGTGGGGAGCGTCACGCCCGGCCAGCTCGTCGATTCCTCGGCGACGGTCAGGAATCCGGCATGGCTGGCATAGACCGCGCGGTTCATCGCCTGCAGGAAGGCCACCGCTTCCCAGTTCTCGCGGCCCCCCTCCTGATTGGGGATCCACTCGCCGTCCTTGCGGCTGTAATCGCGGTAGAGCATCGATGCGACCGCATCCACGCGCAGACCGTCGACATGATAACGCTCGGCCCAGTAGAGCGCATTGTTGACGAGGAAGGAAAGCACCTCGCGCCGCCCGAAATTGTAGATCGCGGTCTGCCAGTCGGGATGGAAGCCGAGGCGCGGATCGGCATGTTCGTAGAGATAGGTCCCGTCGAATTGCGCAAGGCCGTGGGCATCGACTGGAAAATGCGCCGGGACCCAATCGATCAGCACGCCGATTCCGGCCCGGTGCGCCCCGTCGACGAAGCGCGCAAAGCCTTCTGGCTCTCCGAAGCGGGCAGAGGGCGCGAACAGGCCAGTGGTCTGGTAGCCCCAGCTGGGATCGAAGGGATGTTCGGAGACGGGCAGGAACTCGATATGGGTGAAGCCCATCTCGACAACATAGGGGATCAGCCGGTCGGCCAGCTCGTCCCAGGAATAGAACTCGCGGCCATCGCCCAGATCGGCCTTGGGCTTTTGCCATGAACCGGGATGGACTTCGTAGATCGAGATCGGCACCCGGCGCGGGTCGGTCTTGGCCCAGCTTGCGCGGTGATCGGCATCGCCCCACGCATGCGCATCGGGCGCGGCGATCACGCTCGCCGTTGCGGGCCGCAGTTCGGAGCGGAAGGCAAACGGATCGGCCTTCAGCGGCTGGACCGTGCCGTTCGGCCCCATCACGCGGTACTTGTAGGCGCGCCCGGCCTCGATATCGGGCAGGAACACCTCCCACACACCGATGTCCGCGCGCCGACGCATCGGGTGGCGGCGGCCGTCCCAATCGTTGAAATCGCCGACGACCGAAACAAGCTCGGCATTGGGCGCCCAGACCGCGAAGTGCACGCCCCGCGCGCCTTCATGCTCGATCACATGCGCGCCCAGCTTGTCGAACAGCCGGAGGTGCGTGCCCTCGTTGATGAGGAAATCATCGAGCGGCCCAAGCACCGGCCCGAACGAATAGGCATCCGTCAGCCACCATTCGTGCGGGCCTGCGGCGCAGCGATACTTCACCGGCTGGCGGGTGCCCGTGACATGGCCCTCGAACAGACCGCGATCATCGATGCGCTTGAGCTCGCCCAGCGCCTCGCCGCCAAGGGAATGCGCTTCCGCCGTCTCCGCCCCCGGCAGCACCGCGCGGGCAAAAGCGCCGCCCGGTCCCTCGTGGATCCCCAGCAAGGCGAAGGGATCGGCATGGGTCCCATTGAGCAGGGCCTCGAGCGCGGCGGGGGAGGGCTTCATGAGGCGGCCCCGACCCCCCAGATGTCGCGGGCATATTCGCCGATGGTGCGGTCGGACGAGAACCAGCCGACATTGGCGATATTGCGGATCGCCTTGGCGCGCCAGCTCGCCTGATCTTCCCACATGCGGTCCACCTTGCGCTGCGATGCGTGGTAGCTGTCGAAATCGGCGGCGACCATGAACCAGTCGTGGTCATAGATTCCGCCCATCAGCCCGGCATAGCGGGTGGGGTCATCGGGCGAGAATACCCCGGTCGCAATGGCCGAGACTGCCTGCTGGAGCTCCCGGCTGCGCTCGATCACCGCGCGCGGATTGTAGCCCCCGGCGCGCTTCTCGGCGACTTCGTCTGCGGTGAGGCCGAATATCACGATGTTGTCGTCGCCGACGTGGTCCTTGATTTCAACGTTTGCGCCGTCGAGCGTGCCGATGGTGAGCGCGCCGTTGAGCGCAAACTTCATGTTGCCGGTGCCGGAAGCTTCCATGCCCGCGGTGCTGATCTGCTCCGAAAGGTCCGCCGCGGGGATGATCCGCTCTGCCTTCGAGACGTTGTAGTCCGGCATGAACACGACCTTGAGCAGGCCGCCGACCGACGGATCGGCATTCACCCGCCGGGCGATGTCACTCGCCAGTTTGATGATCAGCTTGGCGTTGTGATAGCTCGACGCCGCCTTGCCGCCGAAGATCTTGACCCGCGGCACCCAGTCGCGCTCCGGATGGCTGCGGATCTGGTCGTAGAGCGCCACGGTCTCGACCAGATTGAGCAGCTGGCGCTTGTATTCGTGGATGCGCTTGATCTGCACGTCGAACAGCGCATCGGGATCGAGCCTGAGGCCCATGGTCTGGCGCACATAGGCCGCGAGCGCGACCTTGTTGGCGCGCTTCACTTCGGCGATCCGTTCACCCAGCGCGGCATCGCCGGCAAAGGCGTTGAGGTCGGCGAGTTTCTCGGCATCGTCGAGGAACGCCGGCCCGATCGCATCGGTGATCACGCTGACGAGGCCGGGATTGCACTGCTGCAGCCAGCGCCGCGGCGTGACGCCGTTGGTCTTGTTGTTGATCCGCGTGGGGTAGAGCCCGTGCAGGTCCGAAAACACCGTGGACTTCATCAGCTCGGTATGGAGCGCGGCCACCCCGTTGACGCTGTGCGAGCCCACGAACGCAAGGTTCGCCATGCGCACGCGCCGCTCGCCCGCCTCGTCGATCAGGCTGATCGCGGCAATGGCGCGGTCGTCCAGCCCGCTCTTCCTGGCCTCGCGCAGCACGCGGCTGTTGATCGCATAGATGATCTGCATGTGGCGCGGCAGCAGCCGCTCGAACAGGGGAAGAGGCCAGCTCTCCAGCGCCTCTGGCAGCAGGGTGTGGTTGGTATAGGCGACGGTCCGCCGGGTCACGTCCCACGCCTCGTTGAAATCGAGCCCATGGACATCGACCAGCAGCCGCATGATCTCCGCCACCGCCACCGCCGGGTGCGTGTCATTGAGCTGGATCGCGGCCTTGTCCGGCAAGGTCGCGATATCGCCATAGGTCTGCACGTGGCGGCGCACGATGTCCTGGATCGAGGCGGAGGTGAAGAAATACTCCTGCCGCAGCCGCAGTTCCTGCCCGGCCGGGCTGGAATCCGCCGGATAGAGCACGCGCACCAGCGTTTCGGCGCGCACTTCCTCGGCGAGCGCCCCGGCATAATCGCCCGCGTTGAAGGCATCGAGGCGGATGGGATCGAGCGCGCTTGCGGTCCACAGCCGCAGCGTGTTCACGCGCTTGCCGCGCCAGCCGACCACCGGCGTATCGACCGCGGAGGCTTCGACCTGCTCGGCGGGAATCCACTCGACGCGGTCGCCCCTGTCCACCACTTCACCGCCGAAGCCGATGCGGTACGCACTTTCCCGTCTATCGAATTCCCAGGGATTGCCGTGGCTCAGCCAGGTTTCCGGGAGTTCCACCTGCCAGCCATCGTCCAGCCGCTGGCGGAACATGCCGTTCACGTAGCGGATGCCGTAGCCGTATGCCGGGATATCAAGGCTGGCGAGGCTTTCCATGAAGCAAGCTGCCAGCCGCCCGAGACCGCCATTGCCCAGCGCCGCATCGGGTTCCAGATCCTCGATCGCGCTGAGGTCGAAGCCATAGGACCGGAGCGCCTTCTCCATCTCGCGCGTCAGCCCCATGTTGGAGAGCGCATCGCGCAGCAGGCGGCCGATCAGGAATTCGAGGCTGAGGTAATAGACTCGCTTGCCGCTCTCTTCATAGGTGCGGTGCGTCGATTCCATCCACTGGTCGATCACCTTGTCGCGCAGCGCGAGGACGGTTGCGGTGAACCAGTCGTGCGGGGTGGCGGAATGGACGTCCTTGCCCACGCGGTGGCGCAGAACATCGAGAATATGGGCCTGCATGTCGCCGGGCTCGGCGCGGGCCGGGCTGGCGGCGGGCTTGTCACTCTGGTCGAGGCGCACGGATTGTCACTCCCCCTGTGCAGACGCGGCATGGCACGGGCTTCTGCGGCGGCCCTCGCTCTGGCGTCTGAATGGTTCCGGCCTCTCCCGGAGCTTCACTTCGCAGACTAGGCGACGGAAGTTACCGGCGGCAAGCCACCATCTGCTGCCAAAGAGACCGAACCCGGACGGCTGTCCAAAGGAATACGATTGCAATCGCACGCAGCGGCGCCGTGCCGCGCATCGATCAGCGCTTCTTCGCAGCGATGGCCTCGATCTCGATCAGGAAATAGGGGCCGGCAAGGGCCGAGACCTGGAAGGTCGAACGGGCGACGGTATTGGGGTTTTCCGCCGTCTTGAAGAACTGCTTGAACCCCTCGTTCACGCCAGCAAAATCCATCTTGCCAAGCTTGGGATCGGCCACCACGAACAAGGTCAGCTTGATCACGTCCGACATCGCATAGCCGCGCGCCTCGAGGATCGCCTTGATCCTGGCGAGCGCGCTGATCGTCTGGGTCTTGGTATCGCCAAGGTCCTCGATCGATTTCACGTCCGCGAAGGTCTTGGCCGGATCGACCGGTGAGGCGAGCTGGCCCGAGAGGTAGAACAGGTCCGTCCCCGCCTTCACGTCCGCCCCGTCGAGAATCAGCGACTGCGGATTGCTCTGCACGCGGGTCACTTGCGCTGCGGCGGGCTGGGCAAATGCAAGCGCGGCCAGAGCCAGCGCGGGAAGAAGCGTGAAGCGCATCGGTGGTTCCCCTTGATACAGCGCCGCGGCAGGCGGCGGTTCCGGCCCGGACCATACGCGACAATTCGCGGGTGCAAAAGCGGTGCTTGTGCCCGAATGGTCAGGGCGCTGCGAACCACTTCGGCAACATTTTGCATTGACGGCGCTGCAATGCAGCATAGCTTGGTGCAAGACCGACGGTAGCAGGAGTGGGACCACGACCTTGCCGGGATATCGCCTGACTTCCCTTTTCGCTGGCGCGCTTGCGCTTGCGGCCGCGATTGCCTTCGCCGCGCCGGGCCGCGCGCAAGACCGTGGCGGCGCATCGGATATCGCCGTGGCGGACGAGGGGCGCGAGATCTACGAGCAGATCTGCCAGTCCTGCCACATGGCCGATGCCAGGGGCGGCGGCGTTCCCGGTGCGATGTTCCCCGCGCTCGCCGGCAATCCGCGCCTTGCCGATCACGATTATGCCAGCATTGTCGTCTTGAAGGGGCGCGGCGGCATGCCGTGGTTTTCCGGCATGCTCACCCGGCCCCAGATCGCGGCTGTGATCAATTACGTGCGCGGCCACTTCAACGCCTATCCTGATGCGGTGACCGAGGCCGATCTCGACCGCATCACCACCGCCAATCCGCCGGTGCCCGATTGCAACTGCGGCCACTGATGTCCCGCCAGAACCTCACGCCTGCAAGGTGCCCCGCATGACCGAGCCCGTTCTGCCGACGACCCGCCGCGATCTCCTCAGCCTGATCGGCAAGGTGGGCGGCGGGGCGGCGCTCTATCAGGCGATGACGGTGATGGGCCACGCGGCGGAATCTCAGTTCACCGGGCCGCCGGGGCTTTCGGGTGCGAAGCCCGGCGCTTCGGTGCTTGTCCTCGGAGCCGGGCTTGCCGGGATGCTCGCGGCCTATGAACTGACCAGGGCGGGCTACAAGGTCCAGATCCTCGAAACGCAAGGCCGCGCGGGCGGGCGCAACATGACCCTGCGCGGCGGCGATGTGGTCACCGAACTCGGCTCGGTCCAGAAAGTCGGCTTCGCGAAGGGCAATTACATCAACCCCGGCCCCTGGCGCATTCCGCACCACCACCGCACGGTGCTGCACTATTGCAAGGAGCTGGGCGTCGAGCTTGAGCCCTATATCCAGAACAACACCAATGCCTTCGTCCACCGCAAGGCGGCCTTCGGCGGAAAACCACAGCGCTACCGCGATGTTGTGACCGACTGGAAGGGCCACGTGTCGGAGTTGTTGGGCAAGGCGCTGAATGCCGGTGCACTGGATCAGGCAGTCACCAAGGAAGACAAGGCCAAGCTTCTTGAAGCCATGCGCAGCTGGGGCGTGCTCGACAAGAACATGGCCTATGTGAAGAGCGAGAAGCTGGGCGAGCAGCGCGGCTGGGAGCGTGCGCCGGGCGGCGGCGTGAACGGCGCGCCGATCCCCAACGATCCCTTCAGCCTCAGCGACACGCTCGACAGCAAGATCTGGGAAACATTGGGTTTCTTTGCCGAATATGTCATGCAACCGGCGATGTTCCAGCCCAAGGGCGGCATGGACCATATCGGCAAGGCGTTTCAGGCGCGCGTGGGCAAGCTGATCCGCTTCGGCACACGCGTCACGAAGATCGCGCAGGACGAGCGCGGCGTGACGGCAAGCTGGACCGATGCGAAGACCGGCGCGGCGGGCGAAACCCGCGCCGACTGGATGGTTTGCACGATCCCCGCCACCGTGCTCGGCCAGATCGATATTCAGGTCTCTGAGGCCAAGAAAGCCGCGATCAAGGCGCTGCCCTATGGCAATTCGGTCAAGATCGGACTCGAGATGAAGCGCCGCTTCTGGGAAACCGAGGATGCGATCTATGGCGGCTCCTCGTTCACCGATCAGGCCATCGGTCTGGTGAGCTATCCCGGCCACGGCGCCTTCAGTGATGGCCCGGCGGTGCTGCTGGGCGCTTACCCGTTCGGGGTGGGGGCCTATATCCTCGCCGGGATGACGCCTGAAAAGCGCATCCAGGCCGCGCTCGAGCAGGGCTCGGTGTTCCACCCGAAGCACTACAAGTCCGAATTCCGCAGCGGCGTCTCGCTCGCGTGGAGCCGCATGCCGTGGATTCTCGGCTGCTGCGCGACATGGACCGAGGAAAGCCGCGAGGCGCATTATCAGGATCTTGTCGCGATGGACGGACGCATCGTTCTCGCCGGCGAGCATTGTTCATACTACGGCTGCTGGCAGGAAGGCGCGCTGTTGTCCTCGCTCGATGCGATCACCCGCCTGCACCAGCGGGCGAGTGCGGCGTAGGACTGGACGGAGCGGAGCGGCTGAGGCATCGACTGCGGCGGGAGAACAACCGCCAATGACCATGCTGCCGTCCGTAATGCGCGTCCTTGAAGTGTCCGCGCTGGCCCCCGATCTTGCCGGTGTCGGCCTTGCCGAACGCTCCATGCCGCAGCCGGGGCCTGGGCAGGCGCTCGTCCGCATCGAGGCCGCTGCACTCGGCTTTCCCGATCTCTTGATGACCGAGGGGCTTTATCAGGCCAAACCTCCGCTGCCCTTCGTGCCCGGCATGGAAGCCGCAGGCGAGGTCGTCGCAGCAGGGGAGGGGAGCCGGTGGCAGGCGGGCGACAAGGTGGTTGTCGCGACCTTGACGGGCGCCGTGGTGCAATATGGCGTGTTCGCCGATGCCGCGCTGCTGCCGCTGCCGCAGGGGCTTTCCTTTGCCGAAGGCGCAGCCCTGCGCGCGGCCTACATCACCGCCTACACCGCGATCGCGCGCATCGGCCGCGCCGAGCCGGGCGAGACGCTGGTGGTGCACGGCGCGGCGGGCGGAGTGGGGCTTGCCGCTGTCGATCTTGGCAAGGCGCTGGGCCTCAACGTCATCGCGGTTGCCTCCAGCGCGGAAAAGCGCGCGGCTGTGCAGCGCCTCTATGCGCCCGATCACGTGCTGGCGGGGCCGACCGGGCTGCGCGAACAGATCCTCGAGCTGACCGGCGGGCGCGGCGCGGACCTTGTCTACGATCCCGTCGGCGGCGACGTGTTCGACGAGGCCTGCCGCTACACCGCGTTTGGCGGGCGCCTGCTGGTCGTCGGTTTCGCCGGAGGGCGCATCGCCGAGGTGCGCACCAACATTCCGCTGATCAAGGGCTTCTCGGTCGTCGGCGTGCGCGCGGGCGAGTATGGCCGCCGCTTTCCCGAGCGCGGGCGCGAGGACATGGCCGCGATCCTGCAGCTGGCGGAGGAAGGCCGCATCCGCCCCCATGTCCATTCCGCCGTTCCGCTCGCCGACTGGCGTGAGGCCTACCTTGCGATGCGCGAGCGCCGCGTGATCGGGCGGACGGTGATCCTGCCGCACGGGTAGGGCTTGCTCAGTAAAGCACTGCTTGCCATTCGATCAGTCGTGGGGTTGCCTGACGCAGCGCCCGTTTTCGAGCCGGAACACCCAGGACTGGGAAAGATTGGTGACATAGCCCACGGGGCAATCTAACTGTCTGCCGTCTTTCAGACTTACCGCGACCTTTCCTGCACCTTCGCAAGAGATCGGGACAACCCCGGTAAACCGATTGCCCACGCGAACCAAAGGTGCCCGCGCACGGCATACGGCAACCACGGCTGATTGGGCTTTGCCCGCGGGGTCGTGGACAACGAAGCTGTCGGCAGATTGCGAGCAAGCTGAAAGCGCGGGGAGCAGGAACAGGATCAAGCGTCTCACCACGCTTTAGTGCCCTCAGTCAGCGGTCTTCGCAATGCGGGGCTACCAGACCAAAAAAAAGGGGCCACCCGTTGCCGGGTGGCCCTTGGAAAGTTTGGGAGAGGATGCCTGAAAGGCGTGTTCTTAGTGCGCCCCACCCCGAGTCTTCGCAAGTGCGAAACATGGCGTAGCAGTTGCAGTAATTGCAATTCATCCACCGAAAACCGCCGTTTCAAGCGATTTCAGAGCGTGAATTTTGCATTATTATCAAATGCTGCATTCGTATGCAGTGACCGTTCACACGCCTCTGCACAGCCATCCTGTCCTTTGGTGCAGGTTTTGGGTCCGTTGCGGTTGAAACCACCTTTGTGGCCCTAATTCTTGCTTCACCGGGGCTGAACCGGCCCACATTGCGCCGACTCGCAAAGTGTTATAGTACATAACCCACAAGCCAGATTCACCTGACACGCATGACCCGAGAGGACCCGCTGTGACCGACCAGACCCCGATCGCCCCCAAGCCCGAGCGCGCGGAGGAAGACACCGTCGCCTTCTGCGTAGAAGACGGCATTGCATGGGTGGCCTTCAACCGGCCTGAGAAGCGCAATTGCATGAGCCCCAAGCTCAACCGCCGCATGAAGGCCGTGCTCGAAGAGCTCGAGTTCCGCGAGGACGTGAAGGTCCTCGTCCTCACCGGCGAGGGTGAGGCCTGGACCGCCGGCATGGACCTCAAGGAATACTTCCGCGAGACCGAGGCGCAGGGGCTTTGGGCCGTCCGCAAGTCGCAGCGCGAAAGCTACGGCTGGTTCGAACGTCTGCGCTGGTACGAGAAGCCGACGATCGCGATGATCAATGGCTGGTGCTTCGGCGGCGGCTATGGCCCGCTGTTCGGCTGCGACATCGCCATCGCCAGCGAGGACGCACAGTTCGGCCTTTCCGAAATCAACTGGGGCATCCTCCCCGGTGGCGGCGCGTCCAAGGTCGCCCAGGAACTCATGCCGTTCCGCAAGGCGATGTACCACGCGATGATGGGCGAAAACCTTACCGGCAAGCAGGCTGAGGAGCAGGGGCTCGTGACCGAGGCCGTGCCGGCAGACAAGCTCAAGGAGCGCGTGCTGGAAATCGCCAACGTGCTCAAGAAGAAGGACAGCCACGCGCTGCGCGCCACCAAGTGGACGATGCGCCGCATGGTCGACATGACCTACGACAACGGCCTTGAATACCAGATCCGCGCGCAGGAAGCCCTGCACAGCTTCGGCGGCGCCGCCGCGCGCAAGGAAGCCACCCGCCAGTTCCTCGACGAGAAGAGCTTCAAGCCGGGTCTGGGCACGTTCGACGCGAGCAAGGTTCAGGGCTGATTGCCCACCGCCTGAAGAAGGCCCACCCCCAGCCCCTCCCGCATGCGGGAGGGGAGGAACTTTAAGCCCCCTCCCGCATGCGGGAGGGGAGGAACTTTAAGCCCCTCCCGAAGGCGGGAGGGGTTTGGGGTGGGCAAGGCGGCAATGCGCCACCCCGCGCAACGCTATCAACAAAACATCTTGCGCAGCGCAGCATAGGCCGCCAGCGTCGGGGGACATCTGGAGCCCCGTAACGCTATGTCCCTTTCCCGCCTTGCTCTCGTGTCCGTTCTGGCCCTTGCCCCGCTGCCGGCGCTCGCCGCCGCCCCCGCGGGCTACCCCGCTGCCGAGGCGCAGGTGCTTGATCTGGCGAAGAAGTCTATCGCCATCCGTTCGGTGCGCGGCGAGAGCAACCGCACGATCGACGTCGCCAATCTCTACAAGCAGGCGCTGCTTGCGGGCGGCTGGGGCGAGGGTGATGTCGAGATCACCCCGGTCGACGACACCGCCTACATCATCGCCACGTGGAAGGGTTCCGATCCCAAACTGAAGCCGCTGGTGATTTCGGGCCATATGGACGTGGTCGAGGCCAAGCCTTCGGACTGGCAGCGCGATCCCTTCACGCCGGTGATCGAGGACGGCGTGCTCTATGGCCGCGGCGCGACCGACATGAAGTTCGGCGGCGCCGTTGCAATGTCGTCGCTGATCGAGCTGCGCCGCAGTGGCTTCAAGCCGCGCCGCACCATCGTGATCGAATTCTCGGGCGATGAAGAGACGGTGATGAAGACCACCGGGCTCCTCTCGGACAAGCTCAAGAATGCCGAGATGGTCATCAATGCCGATGCCGGCGGCGGCAAGTTCGACGAAGCCACCGGCAAGCCGCTCTATTGGGTGTGGGACGGCGCCGAGAAGACCTACGGCGACTTCAAGCTCGAAGTTACCAACCCCGGCGGCCACAGCTCCGCCCCGCGCCCCGAAAACGCGATTGTTCAGCTTGCCGAAGCGCTGGTGAAAGTGGGGGCCTACACGTTCCCGGCCGAACAGAACCCGCTGACCAAGGCCTATTTTACGCAGGCTGCGCCCTTCGAGACCGATCCCAAGATCGCCGCCGCGATGCGCGCCTTCGCTGCCAATCCGGCCGATGAAGCCGCGATCGCCGTACTGCGCGCCAACCCCGCCACGGTCGGCAAGGTCGGGACCACCTGCGTGCCGACGATGGCCGAGGCGGGCCACGCGCTCAACGCCCTCCCGCAGCGCGCCGCTGCCTTCATCAACTGCCGCATCTTCCCCGGCCACAGCCTTGCCGAGATCATGGCCCAGCTGGCGAAGGTGATCGACAGCCCGGTCGTCAAGATCATCGACGTGACCGAAGGCTCGTTCGAAACCCCGGCCTCGCCCATGCGGCCCGATTTCGTCGACGCCTCGACCAAGGCCATTCGCAAGGCCTGGGGCAAGGACGTCGCGGTCATTCCCTCGCAAAGCTCCGGCGCGTCCGACAGCATGTATTTCCGCCGCCTCGGCATCCCCGCTTATGGTGCAAGCCCGCTTTTCACGAAGGACAGCGAGGAATTTTCGCACGGCCTCAACGAGCGCGTGCGGCTGGAGAACATCCGCCCCGGCGTGACGTACTACCTGAGCCTCATTACCGACCTGTCGAGATAAGCGTATCGAGGAAGCGGCGCGCGATGTCGCCCGCTTCCTCCGCGCTGAAGCAGCCGGGCGAGAGGCACAGCTCGAGCCAGAGGCCGTCGAGCAGCGCGCTTACGGCAATCGCGGCGCGCCGCTGCTCGCCGGGGGGCATTCCGCAATCGCCTAAAAGGCTCTCCAGCCGCGCGCGCGATCCGGCATACTGCTCGTCGTGCTGTGCCGCGATGGCGGGCCGCGCAGTGACGAGGCTCCAGAACGCGATCCAGGTGGCGAGCAGCTGCGGATCGGCAATTGTCGGCGCGAAAGTCGTCGTCACAAAGGCATCGAGCCGCGCGCGCGGATCGGGGCCCGCCGCTTCCACGGCGCGGTCGAGCGTTTCTGCCACCGCGCCTTCGACATGCGCATAGGTTGCGGCAACAAGCGCTTCGATTCCGGGGAAATAGTGGCTGACCAGCCCGGGCGAGACACCCGCTTCCACCGCAATCGCGCGAACGCTCACGCCGGCCGATCCAGCGCGCGCCAGCACGCGCGCGCAGGCCTCGATCAGGGCAAGGCGGCGGGCGTCGGGTTCGATTCTCCGGAAGGCGGGCGCTTTCATCTTGCATATCCTACGCCTTGTTGTACGATCGTCCAACAAGCAATTTCAACCTGAGGGATTCGTCAGCATGGGCCACCAATCCGTCGTCGCGGCGCTTTCGGCGAGCGAGCACGATCCCGATGCCGACTGGAGCCTGCCCGGCTGGCTCTACACCGATCCCGAATACCACGCGGTCGAAATGGAGCGGGTGATCCGCCCTTCGTGGCAGATCGTCTGCCATGTGAACGAGATCCCCAACGCGGGCGACTGGCGCACGATCGACTATATCGGCGAGAGCGTGATCGTGCTGCGCGGCGATGATGGCGAAGTGCGCGCTTTCACCAACGTCTGCCGCCACCGCGCGATGCGGCTGGTGGAGGGCACTGCGGGCTGCGCGAAGAAGCTCGTCTGCCCCTATCACGCCTGGGTCTACGAGACCGACGGCCGCCTCACTGGCGTTCCCATGAAGTCCGACTATCCCGCGCTGAAGCTGGAGGAAAACGGTCTCGTGCCGGTCGCGCTCGAGGTCTGGCGCGGTTTTGTCTGGGTCTGCCTCAAGCCCGGCGTGTTCCCCACGCCGAGCGAGATGATGGCCCCGCACGAAGCCGAGATCGCGCCCTACCGGTTCGAGGACATGCAGCCGATGGGCGCCATGCGGCTGCGCCCCCGCAATGTGAACTGGAAGAACGTCGGCGACAACTATTCCGACAACCTCCACATCCCGGTCGCGCACGATGGCCTTACCCGAATCTTCGGCAAGTCCTACCAGATCGAGGCCGACGACTGGGTCGACCGCCTGAAGGGCGATCTCGTCGACAAGCCCTCGGCCAACTTCTGGGAACGCTTCTATCAGGAGCATCTGCCCCACGTGGAGGAGCTTCCGGAAGAGAACCGCCGCCGCTGGCTTTACTTCAAGCTCTGGCCGAACATTGCCTTCGATATCTATGCGGATCAGATCGATTTCATGCAGTGGCTTCCGATCAGCCCCACCACCTGCTTGCTGCGCGAGATGGCCTATGCGTTGCCCGACGACAGCCGCGAGATGAAGCTCGTCCGCTATGCCAACTGGCGGATCAACCGCGTGGTCAACAAGGAAGACACCTGGCTGATCGAGCGCGTGCAGCAAGGAATGCATTCGCAGACCTATGGCGCCGGGCCCATCGGCAAGAGCGAGGTCTGTCTGCGCAGCTTCGCCCGCAAGATCCGCGCGCTGACCCCGGAGGCGAGGCTGCACAAGGCCCCGCCGGCGGGGTGGTCGAAGGGTTAGAAGGGCCCACCCCCAGCCCCTCCCGCAAGCGGGAGGGGAGAAGGACGGGCGCAACATAAACTCCCCTCCCGCCTGCGGGAGGGGCTGGGGGTGGGTTTTCCCACTCAGGAAATCGGGAGCAAATCGAATGTCCAACCGCTACGACGCGATCATCATCGGCGGCGGCCACAACGGCCTCACTTGCGCCTTCTATCTCGCCCGCGCCGGGATGAAGGTCCGTGTGCTGGAGCGGCGCGACATCGTCGGCGGCGCTTGCGTGACCGAGGAGTTCGCGCCCGGCTTCCGCAACTCGACCGCGAGTTACACCGTCAGCCTGCTGCGCCCCAAGGTGATCGCCGACATGAAGCTGCACGAGCGCGGCTTCCGCATCATCGAGCGCACGATCAGCAACTTCTTCCCGTTCGAGAACGACTACCTCAAGCTCGGCGGCGGCGCGGGTCGCACTGAGGCGGAGTTCGCGCGCTTCTCGAAGAAGGACGCCGAGACTTACCAGCACTACGACGCGGCACTTGAGAAAGTGGCTCAGGTGCTGCGCGACATCGCGCTGAAGTGCCCGCCCAATGTCGGCGGCGGTGTGCGCTCGCTGCTGGCTGCCGCGCAGCAGGGCTGGCCGATTGCCGGCCTCGGTCTCGATGTGCAGCGTGATCTGCTCGACATCTTCACCAAGTCCGCGCGCGATTTCCTCGAAGGCTGGTTCGAGCATGACTACGTGCGCACCGCCTTCGGCTTCGACGCGGTCGTCGGCAACTACGCGGGCGTCTCGACCCCCGGTTCGGCCTATGTGCTGCTCCACCATGTGTTCGGCGAAGTGAATGGCAAGTTCGGCGCCTGGGGCCACTCGGTCGGCGGGATGGGCGCGATCACGCAGGCCATGGCCCGCGCCTGCGCCGAATATGGCGTCGAGATCAGCCTTGAGGCGCCGGTCTCCAAGGTGCTGGTGAACAACGGCAAGGCAACCGGCGTGAAGCTCGAAAGCGGTGAGGAGCTCTACGCGCCCACCATCGCCGCCAACGTCGGCCCCGCGCTGCTCTATCGCCAGCTTGTCGATTCAAGCGATTTGGACGCGGATTTCAACCGCCGCATCAAGAACTACAAGACCGGCTCGGGCACGTTCCGCATGAACGTCGCGCTCTCCGAATTGCCCGATTTCACCGTGCTGCCCGGCAAGGAAAAGGCCGAGCACCACACCGCCGGCATCATCATCGCGCCGGGCATGGACTATATGGACCAGGCCTTCATCGACGCCCAGACGGGTGGCTGGTCGAAGAAGCCGATCATCGAGATCAAGCTGCCCTCGACCATCGACGACAGCCTCGCTCCTCCGGGCCAGCATGTCGCCAGCCTGTTCTGCCAGCAGTTCGATCCCAAGGTCGATTGGGACAAGCACCGCGAGAAGGTGGCGGATCTCATCATCGACACGGTCAACGACCACGCGCCCAACTTCAAGAACGCGGTCATCGCGCGGCAGATCCACTCGCCGCTCGATCTGGAGCGCAAGTTCGGCCTCATCGGGGGCGATATCTTCCATGGCAACATGGGGCTCGACCAGCTCTGGGCCGCGCGGCCGGTGCTGGGCCACGGCGACTATCGCTCGCCGATCAAGGGCCTCTACATGTGCGGTTCGGGCACGCATCCCGGCGGCGGCGTGACCGGCGCGCCGGGCCACAATGCGGCGGCGGAAATCATCCGCGATCGCGGCACGCTGTGGAAAGTGCTGCACCGCGCGAAGTGACCCCTCATTCCTCCCCGGGTTCGCTCGGGGAGGGGGACAGGCTCTAGGCTGCCACAATCAGCAACATCACCAGTTCAAACAGGAACTCCAGCACCACCGGCAAAAGCTGGATGCCCACCTGCACGAGCAGCCAGAGCGCCCACAGCGTCAGCGTGCCGGCGATGATCCAGTGCTCCTTGCAGTAGTAGAGATACCGCAGCCACAGCCGCTTCCACCAGCGCGCCTTCACGCAGGTGCTGCCTGTTTCGCCCCGCGCACCACGAGGTAGACCGGCACGCCCGCCAGCACGAGGCCCAGGCCATAGCCCACTGCGCTTGCGCCGAGGCCCCATGTCGCCCAGCCGATGAACGCCGCGCCGCCCAGCGCCAGCAGGACAAGCCCGCGCTCTTCGGGAAGCAGGCGGATCGCCGCCAGCATGCTCATGAAATAGGCGAGCATTCCCGCTGCAAGGCTTACCGAGGCGATGAACTGGAACAAGTCGCCAAGGCCCCGCCCATAGTTGAGCAAGGTCACCGCGCTCAACAGGAGCGAAGACACGACATGCGCGCGCACCGGGGTTCCCCGCGCGCCATCCTTGGCGAACCAGGCCGGAAATACCCCGCCGCGCGCCATCGCCTGCGGCATCTCGCCCTGCAGCAGGATGAAGCCGTTCAAGGTCCCGAACGCGCTGATCGCGGCGAACACCGCCACCACCGAGGCCATGTTGCCGCCAAAGGTGCGACCGAGAAAATCCGCCACCGGGGCAGGGGAGGCCGCCGCTTCGGCCGCGGGCATATAGGCCCAGAACGCCACGCTGATCCCGAAATAGACCGCGCCCGTCAGCAGCACGCCGATGATCGTGGCAAGCGGCACCACGCGCGCGGCGTTCTCCACTTTGCCGGCGGGCACTGTCGCGGATTCGAGCCCGAGGAAGCCCCAGAATGTCAGCCCCGCAGCCGTCGCGATGGCCCCCGGCGCGATGGATACTTCCGCTGGCGCCACGCGCGGCAGGCCGCTCGCCGCAAACCACAGCGCCAGCGCAATCAGCAGCACCAGCGGCATGAGCTTGAGCGCGGTCGTCACCACTGAAAACGCCCCCGCCGCGCGTACCCCGCGAATGTTGAGCCAGGTCATCCCCCACACGCAGGCGACCGCCAGCACCGCCGGCACCCCCGGCGTCTTGCCGATCCACGGCACCACGAGGCTGAGGTTGCTCACCACCGCCACCGCGATTGCGCCGTTGCCGGCCCAGAGCATGACCCAATAGCTCCACGCCGTCGCAAACCCGGCAAACGGCCCGAATGCTGCCTGCACATAGGCATAAGGCCCGCCCGAGCCCGGCAGGCGCGCGCCCATCCGCGCAAAGGCGGCAGCCAGTGCGGTCGCACCGGCAATCGTCACCATCCAGCCCAGCAGCTGGTTGGTGCCGAGCGGCGCCAGCGTCGCGGGCAGCAGATAGATGCCGGAGCCCACCATGTTGCCCACGCACAGGGCCAGCACCATCCAGAAATTGAGGCCGCGGGGTTTGTTCAAGAAAATCCCTCCGTTCTCACCCCCGCTCCGTTCGTGTCGAGCGAAGTCGAGACACCGCGCACCCGTGTCTCGACTTCGCTCGACACGCACGGGGCAAGGGAGCGCATGTGTCGAACATGCAGAGTAACGCTTGATCGCGCCGCGTCACCCGTGTTTGTTGCGCGCGCAATGGCCAGCCAACCCAACTCCGTCGTCAGCTACGATCCCCGCCTCGTCCGCGCCGCCATGGCGATGAACGCCAATGTGCTGCACGAGGCCGAGCCGCTGCTGCGCGCGCTGCTCAAGGATAACCCCTTCGATGTGCGCGCGATCCGCCTGTTTGCCGAACTTGCGGGGCGCATCGGGCGCTATCAGGATGCCGAAAACCTGCTGCGCCGCGCGATCGAGCTTGCCCCCGATTTCACCCCGGCGCGCGCCAATCTCGCGCTCGTGCTCTATCGCACCGAACGCGTGACGGAAGCGCTGGAAGAGCTGGCGCAGGTTACCACCGAGGATCCCGACAACCTCAGCAATGCCAATCTGCAGGCTGCCGCCTATGGCCGCATCGGTGAATTCGACGAGGCGCTCGCGCTCTATGCCCGCGTGCTGAAGGATGTACCGAACCAGCCCAAGGTCTGGATGAGCTATGGCCATCTGCTCAAGACGGTCGGGCGGCTTGAGGAAGGCATCGCCGCCTATCGCCGCGCGCTGGCGATCCAGCCGGGCCTCGGCGAAGTCTGGTGGAGCCTCGCCAACCTCAAGACCGTGCGCTTTTCGGACGAGGATATGGCTGCCATGCGTGCCGCTCTGGCTGACGGGAACGTCGCGGATGAGAACCGCTGGCACCTCGATTTCGCGCTCGGCAAGGCGCACGAGGACCGCATCAAGGGGAATCCGGGGGAAGCGGAAACCGCGTTTGCGCATTATGCTGCGGGCAATGCGCTGCGGAAGAAGCGCCTCGCTTACAAGGCGGCGGACACCACCGCTGCGGTCGATGCTGCCATTGCCGTCGCCGCGCCGGAACTCTTTGCGCGCCAGGCTGGTGCAGGCTGCCCCGCGCCGGATCCGATCTTCGTGCTCGGCATGCCCCGCGCGGGGTCCACGCTGGTCGAGCAGATCCTTTCCAGCCATAGTCAGGTCGAAGGCACCAGCGAGCTCCCCGATATCGGCATTCTTGCCCGCAGCCTCGAGAGTTACCCGCAGGACCTTGCCAGCATCGACCCGGCGAAGCTGCGCGATCTGGGCGAGCAATATCTCGAACGCACCCGCGTCCAGCGCCATACGGCGCGCCCGCTGTTCATCGACAAGCTGCCGAACAACTGGCTCTATGTGCCCTTCATCCGGCTGATCCTGCCCAATGCGAAGATTATCGACGCGCGGCGCCATCCGCTTTCGTGCTGCTTTTCCAACTTCAAGCAGCATTTCGCGCGCGGGCAGGGCTTTTCCTATTCGCTGGAGGATATGGGCGCCTATTACCGCGACTATGTCCGCCTGATGGCGCATGTCGACCGCGTCATGCCGGGGAAGGTGCACCGCGTGATCTACGAACGCATGGTCGATGATACCGAGACCGAAGTGCGCGCGCTGCTCAGCGCCTGCGGTCTGCCGTTCGAGCCCGCGTGCCTTTCCTTCTACGAAACCGAGCGTGCCGTGCGCACGCCCAGCTCCGAGCAGGTCCGCCGCCCGATTTTCCGCGAAGGCACCGAAGCGTGGAAGCCGTTCGAGCCCTTCCTCGATCCGCTCAAGTCCGCGCTCGGCGAGGTGCTCACCGCCTATCCTGCCGCACCGCAGGGGTGGTAAGCGCGCCGGGTAATATTACGTTGCAAATCGGCCACGCATACCGGCGCTTGGCGCAACATCTCTGAAACACTGTTGAAATCATCGCCAAGTCGGACCACGGTCGCCGCCGTCCTTGGGGGACCAAGAAGGTGAGAGAATAATATGAAGACGGCGTACACGCGCGTTTCGCGCAGCATTCTCATGGCGACCGCGGCGTTCGCAGCACCCGTGGCGCTTGCACAGTCCGCACCGCAGGACAGCCCGCAGGCCGCCGGCGAAGCCACTGCCGCCTCCGATGGCACCGAGATCATCGTGACCGCGCAGAAGCGCAGCGAAAACCTGCAGAACGTGCCGATCTCGATCCAGGCCTTCGGCACCCAGAAGCTCGAGCAGCTCAACGTCGCCAGCTTCGACGACTACGCCAAGGCGCTGCCCAGCGTCAGCTTCCAGTCGTTCGGCCCGGGCCAGACGCAGCTGTCCTTCCGCGGCATCACCAGCGGCGGCGACGGTCTGCGCGGCGGTTCGCAGCCGACGGCGGCGCTCTATCTCGACGAAGTTCCCGTCACGACCATCGGCAACGCGGTTGACCTCCACGTCTACGATATCGCCCGCGTCGAGGCGCTTTCGGGTCCGCAGGGCACGCTGTTCGGTTCGAGCTCGCTCGCCGGCACGCTGCGCATCATTCCTGCCAAGCCCGATACCAAGGAATTCTCGGGCCGCATCGATGTTTCGGGCACCAAGGTCGGCAAGGGCACCGGCGGCGGCAGCATCGAAGGCTTCGTCAATATCCCGCTGAGCGATCGCGCGGCGCTGCGCGTCGTCGGCTTCTACCAGCGCGATGGCGGCTATATCGACAGCGTGCCGGGCACGCGCACCTTCACGCTGGGGGATGACAACCCGGCTACCAACGTGACGGTCAACAACGCGAAGTTCGTCAAGGACAACGTCAACACCACCGACACGGTCGGCGGCCGCGCTGCGCTCAAGGTCGATCTTGACGACAGCTGGACGATCGAGCCTGCCGTGATCTATCAGCACCAGACCACGCGCGGTTCGTTCCTGTTCGATCCGCGCATCGGCGATCTCAAGGTCACCGATTTCGGCCCCTCGCGCAATCGCGACGACTGGGTGCTCGCGACGATGACGATCAACGGCAAGATCGGTAACTGGGACCTGACCTATGCGGGCGGCTACTTCGACCGCAAGATCGACAACCTGAGCGACTATTCGGAATATTCGGTCGCCTATGACCAGTTCCAGGGTGGCTACTACACCTACTTCCCGACCGGCAATGGCGGCTTCCTCGATCCCACCCAGCAGGTTCACGGTCACGACGCCCTGACCAAGCAGAGCCACGAACTGCGGATCTCATCGCCTGCGGGCGAGCGCTACAAGGTGGCGGCAGGCGTGTTCTACCAGCGCCAGACCGACCGCATCGTGGCGGACTACTACATCAACGGCCTTGCAGCCATTCCGAACTCGCCGGCGGTGCCCAAGGCGGGCGACGACCTTTTCGCCACGCGCGCCTACCGCGTCGACCGCGACTATGCTGCCTTCATCGACGGCTCGTTCGACATCACGCCCTCGCTCACGCTCGCGGGCGGTGTCCGCGTGTTCCGCTACAACAACACCTTCGTCGGCTTCTCCGGCTTCAGGTCGAACACCACCGCGGCGAACTGCATCCCCGTGGTTGCCGATGATCGTGTCTGCAACAACTTCGACCGCCAGGCCAAGCAGACCAGCCAAACCCACCGCGTCAACCTCACGTGGAAGATCGATCCGGACCGGCTGGTCTACGCGACGTACTCGACGGGCTACCGCCCCGGCGGCAACAACCGCCGCCCCAACGTCAATCCCTACGTTGCTGATACGCTCAACAACTACGAGCTGGGCTTCAAGACCTCGTGGTTCGACCGCAAGTTGCGGCTTAACGGCGCGCTGTTCTATGAAGAGTGGAAGAACCTGCAGTACGGCCTCGCCCCGGTCGGTTCCGCTGGCGTGACCAATATCTACAACGCCGGCAATGCGCGGGTCTACGGTGCGGAAATGGACTTCAACTTGCGGCTTGGCGGGTTGAACCTGTCTGGCTCGGGGGCGCTGATCGACGGCAAGCTGACGACCGATTTCTGCTCGTTCGACACCAACGGCAACCCGGATTGCACGCTTGGCGTCGTCGCCGCGCCCAGGGGTACGCCGCTGCCGGTCCAGCCGCGGTTCAAGGGCAACATGACCGCGCGCTACGAGTTCGAACTGGGCAAGGCCAAGGCCTTCGTTCAGGGCACGCTCAACCACCAGTCGGGCACGCGCTCGTACCTCACGACGCGTGAAGCAGACCTGCTTGGCCGCACCAGAGGCTTCGAGACGTTCGACTTCTCCGTGGGCGCCAAGGTCTCGGGCTTCGATATCTCGGCCTTCATCGAGAACGCTTTCGACAAGCGCGGTATCCTCAGCATCAACACGGTCTGCACCCCGTCAATCTGTGGTGCTGCGGCGCGCTACTACCCGATCAAGCCGCAAGTGTTCGGCATCAAGCTCGGCCACGATCTGTAAACTGCAAGGCCCCGGTTTCCAGTCAGGAAGCCGGGGCTTTCGCTTTCAGGGCCGATCCAGCACATATCCCAGCGAACGCACGGTGCGCAGCGGATAGCCGGCGCCTGCCTCACGCAGCGCGCGGCGCAGGCGGCTGACCCAGGCATCGACGGTGCGCTCGTCGATCGGCTGTTCCTTCTTGCCCAGCGCCGCGATGAGCTGCGCGCGGCTGAAGACGTGGCCGGGTTGTTCCATCAGATAGCGCAGCAGCCGCAACTCGTTGGGCATCAGCGGCACCGGCTTGTCGCGAAAGCGCGCCTGCAGTGCCGTCAGGTCAAGCGAGAGCTCGCCCAGCTTGAGCGCGCGCGCAGGTACTTCGTGCTCGGGCAATTGCACCGAAAGCACCCGGTCGAGCACCGAGGCGCGGTCGATCGGGCCGAGAATGTAATCGTCCGCCCCGGCCCGCAGCGCGCGGCGCCGGGCATCGGCATCGTCTTCCTCGAGCACCAGCGTGATGTGGGCGGCCTCGGTCTGCGGATCGCAGCGCAGGCGGCGGCACAGCTCCAGCCCCGAAAGCTCGGGCAGCAGCCAGTCGACGAACGCCCAGGGGCTGCCATCAAGCAGCGGCAGCGGCGCGGACCAGTTCCAGCGGTGGAACAACACCTTCAGGTCGCCGTGCACGAAGCTGTCCTGCCCACCGGGCAGCGCATTGGTAAGAAGGATATCGATCTGCCGCATCGAAGCCGGTTCCCACCCGGACCCCTGCAGCGTCCGGTTCTATGAACCGCTCCTTGTCGCCTTACTATGACGGCACTGTGACGATATGACAGTGCAGCGCATTGGCCCACCCCGAACCCCTCCCGCAAGCGGGAGGGGGGAGAGTTTCAGTACCACCCCTCCCGCGTGCGGGAGGGGTCGGGGGTGGGCAGGCCGGCGCAGAGTCAGACTGGCAGCCCCACATAGTTCTCGGCAATGCTCGCCTGCGCCGCGTCGCTCGATGCGATGTAGTCGAGTTCGGCCACCTGCATCGCGCGCTCGAAGGGGCCGTCCTCGGGGAAGCGGTGCATCAGCTTGGTCAGCGTCCAGCTGAAGCGCTCGGACTTCCACACCCGCGCCAGCGCGCGTGCCGAATAGGCCGCCACTGCATCGTTGTCCGCATGCTTGAAATAGCCGCACAGCGCCTCGGCAGCATAATGGACGTCGCTGGCGGCCAGATTCAGGCCCTTGGCGCCTGTCGGCGGCACAATATGCGCGGCATCGCCGCAGAGCAGCAGGCTGCCATGGCGCATCGGCTCGAACACATAGGAGCGCAAGGGGGCGATCGACTTCTCGATGGCAGGGCCGCGGGTCATGTTCGCCGCCGCCTCGGGCCCCAGCCGCACGGCGAGTTCGTCCCACAGCCGGTCGTCGCTCCAGTCCTCGATCTTTTCGGTCAGCGGCACATCGACGTAATAGCGGCTGCGGGTGTGACTGCGCATCGAGGCGAGGGCAAAGCCGCGCTCGTGGTTGGCGTAGATCAGTTCATGATTGCACGGCGGCACATCGGCCAGAATGCCCAGCCAGCCGAAGGGATAGACCCGCTCGTACTCGCGGCCCACGCTTGCCGGGATCGCCTTGCGCGAGGGGCCGTGGAACCCGTCGCACCCGGCGATGAAGCGCGCCGTCAGCCGCTCCTCGCGGCCATCGCGGCGGAACGTGACCGAAGGCGCATCGCCCTCGATATCGTGGAGCGCGACATTCTCGGCGCCATAGATCACCTCGAGCCCGCGCGCCGGTGCCGCATCCATCAGATCGCGGGTGATTTCGGTCTGGCCGTAGACCGTCACTGTCTTGCCGGTGAACTTGGCCACATCGATGCGGATCAGCCGCTCGCCATCGGCCAGATTGAAGCCTTCCTCGACCAGCCCTTCGGCCTTCAGCCGCGCATCGAGCCCGAGCCGCTCCATCAGCCCTACGGTCACCTGCTCCAGCACCCCGGCCCGGATGCGCGAAAGCACATAGTCCGGCGTCTGGCGTTCGATCACCACACAGTCGATCCCCTCTGCCTTTAGCAGATGGCCCAGGAGCAGGCCCGCAGGGCCTGCGCCGATAATGGCGACTTGAGTGTGCATGATCCTGTCTCCCCAACCGTCCGCTGCCATGGCGGGTCATATTTCGTCATTTGACAGGCGGGACGAATGGACGAAAGACAGGGCAAGGACAAACTCGTGGTACTTTCGGGACATGGCAGAGGCGATCCCCCGTTACGCGCTCTATGGTGAAGGGCAGGCTTCCGCTCCCGGCGGCTTTGCCCATATCGAAACAATTGCAGAGCGTAGTGCCCTGCACGATTGGGAAATCGGGATCCATCGCCACGATCACTTCGTGCAGGTCCTGCTGGTAGAGGAGGGACATGCCAGTGTGACGCTGGAGGGCGATGCCACCGGGCTGGAAGGGCCGGGGCGCGTCATCGTCCCCGCCGCTGCGGTCCACGGTTTCCGCTTCAGGCAGGGCACGCGCGGGTTTGTCCTCACTTTGTCCACGGACTTTTCCACACGCGCCGTCGGGGCCGGAGACCCGCTGCTGACCATGCTCGCGCGCGGCGGCATCGCGCATCTCTCGGCCGAAGCGGCCGCCCGCGCGCTGTGGCTCGCGCGTGAGATGCTGGTGCTGCAACAGGAGTGGCAGCAGCAGGACCCGCTGTTCCTCGCGCTTGCCGAAAGCCTGATCCGCACGCTGGGGCGAGACGAGGCCGGGGCAGCGGAGTCCCCGCGCGACGACCAGCGCCTGACCCGCTTCCGCCAGCTGATCGAGCTGCACTACCGCCAGCACCGCGATCTCGATTTCTATGCCGGCGCGCTCGGCCTCACCCGCCGCACGCTCTCGCGCCTCACCGCGGCGCAGCTCGGCTGCTCGCCAATGGACCTCATCCACCGCCGCCTCGCGCTCGAAGCCCGGCGCCTGCTGCGCTACACCAATGCGACCGCTACGCAGGTGGCGGGCGAGCTCGGCTTCGATGATCCGTCCTACTTCTCGCGCTTCTACCTGCGGATGACCGGCCGCCGCCCCGGTGAGGAGCGGGACTAGCCCGAGCGGCGCGTGATCTGCGAACGAAACGGGATCAAACCCGTCTTATTCCCCGCCACCAGCGGACGCGCTAGCGATGGCGCCGCAAGGAAAGGAGGCAACAATGGCCAAGCGCAAATCCGCGATCGACCATCTGGAAAGCGGCCGACAGCCGCACATCGTGCACATGATCCCGCCCGGCGCCCCGGGCTTTCGCGAAGCGGCCGGCGGCGCGATGGTGATATCCTCGCCCGCCGAAATCGATGCACTGGTCCGGCAGCTCCGGCCGGGCGAGGTCATCACGCTCGACGATCTGCGCGCCGCTCTCGCGCGGCGCCACGCGGTGGCGGTGGCCTGCCCGGTCTCTACCGCCATCTTCCTCAACATGAGCGCCCGCGCTGCCGAGGAACGCCGCACCATGGGAGTGCCGGAGGACGAGCTCACCCCGTGGTGGCGCGTGCTCAGGAAGGGCGGCTTCCTCAATCCCAAGTACCCCGGCGGCACCGAAGCGCAGGCCGCACATCTCGCCGCCGAAGGCGTTCGCACCGCGCCGCTGCGCCGCCAACTTGCGGTGTTCGACTATGCGAAACGGGTGCCCGCCGATCCTCTCGAGGAGCGCGGCTAGGCGCGCGTGGAGGACGATTGGGCCGAACTCATGCTTGCCACCGCCGTCCCATCCACTATGAAAAGTTCACAAGTATGAACTCAAGGGGTGTGTGATGGCCAAGATCAAGACTTCCCACGTTGGCAGCCTGCCGCGCGGAGACGAACTCACCCCGCTGCTCCTCGCGCGCGACAAGGGCGAGGCCTATGATGCTGAGGCCTTCGACACGGTGGTGGCCAGTGCTGTCGATGCCGCCGTCAAGGCGCAGGTCGAAGCCGGCGTTTCGGTCGTCTCGGATGGCGAGCTCGGCAAGGTCGGCTACTCGACCTACATGATCGAGCGACTGTCCGGTTTTGGCGGCCATATCGATCGCAAGCCCGCGGCAGACCTTGCCGAAGTGCCGAACCTTGCCAAGAAGCTCTCGGCGATCATGGGAAGTCAGGAGTTCGTCCGCGCCTCGTGCATCGGCGATGTGCGACTCGTCTCGCTCCAGCCGCTGCATGACGATATCCGCCGCTTCCGCGCCGCGCTCGATGCGCATGCAGCGCCCGATACCGAAGCCTTCATGAACGCCGCCTCGCCGGGCCTCATCACCGCTTTCCAGGTCAACCGCCACTACCCGAGCCACGAGGCCTATCTCGCCGATCTCGCCGATGCGATGCGCGAGGAATACGAGACCATCGTGAACGCGGGCTTCTATCTCCAGCTCGATTGCCCCGATCTCGCGATGAGCCGCCACACCGGCTATCAGGACATGAGCGAGGAAGACTTCCTCATGGTTGCCGCCGCCAATGTCGAGGCGCTCAATGCTGCTACCGCCAATATCCCGCCCGAAAAGATGCGCATGCACGTGTGCTGGGGCAACTACGAAGGCCCGCACGACCACGACATTCCGCTGGAGCGCGTGATCGACATCGTGCTGAAAGCGCGCCCCTCGACCGTTCTGTTCGAAGCCGCCAATCCGCGGCACGAGCATGAATGGAAGGTCTGGCGAGATGCCAAGCTGCCTTCGGACAAGATCCTCGCCCCCGGCGTGATCGACACCTGCTCGAACTACATCGAGCATCCCGAACTGATCGCGCAGCGCATCGAACGCTTCGCCGCCATCGTCGGGCCGGATCGTGTTGTCGGCAGCACCGATTGCGGCTTCGGCACCTTCGCGGGCTATGGCAAGATCGATCCCATCGTCACCTGGCGCAAGCTCAGGAACTTGCGCGAAGGCGCTGATATCGCGGCAGAGCGCGTATGACCGAGGACGCCAAAGACGACTTGCGCCGCGCTGCCGAGGCCGACTGCGCGCGCCTTATCGCGCTCTACGCCAACCTCAACGACGAGGCGCGCTGGGATGAATTGGCGGCGCTCTATGCCGAGGATGGGGTCATGTTTCGCCCCACCGCGCCCGACGCGCCGATCCACGGGCGCGAGGCCATCCTCGCCGCGTTCAAGAGCCGCCCGGCGCGCGCCACGCGGCACGTGTGCAGCAATGTGGTGATCACCGTGGAAGGGCCCGATAAGGCCAGCGGCGTCAGCGCCATGCTGCTGTTCACCGGTGGCGGCGCGCCATTGGTCGGCTCGTTCCACGACAGGTTTGTGCGCACCGACGAAGGTTGGCGTTTCGCCGAGCGGCGCGGTTCGCTAACCTTCGCGCCCTGATGGCCTCATCCGCTGCCCCTCCGCCGGTCAAGTCCGCGCTGCGCACGCTCGATGTGATCGAGTTTGTCGTGGCCCACCGGCAGGGTGTGGTGGCGCAGGAGATCGCCAGTGCGCTCGGCATTCCGGTGAGCAGCTTGTCCTATCTGCTCACCACGCTCGCCGATCGCGGCTATCTGGCGCGGGAAGGGCGGCGCTATCTGGCAGGCCCCGGCCTCGAACGCCTGCGCGCGCCGCAGGAAGCCCTTCCGCTGGCCGACCGCGTCGCCCCGCTCGTCCGCGCGCTGAAGGGCGAGCTTAACGAGACCGCCTCGTTCATGGTCCAGCGCGGCTGGGAGGTGGAGGCCATCGTCACCGAGGCCAGCGATCAGGCGCTGCGCTATGCGGTCGATCCCGGCACAAGGCGGCCCCTGCACGCGCTCGCTTCGGGCAAGGTGATCCTCGCCGCGCTGCCCGAAGCCGATCTGGCGCGCTATTTCGCCGAGACCACCCGCGCGGTGTTCACCCCCGCCACCCGCACCAGCGAGGCGGATCTTTGCGCTGATCTTGCTGGTATCGCCGCGCAAGGCATCGCCATCGCGCGCGAGGAAGCGACCGTCGGCATTGTCGGCACGGCGGTGCCTGCGCGCATCGATGGCCAGTTCGTCGGCGCCTTCAGCGTCGCCGTCCCCGCCGTCCGCTTCGATGACGCGCTGGAGGCGCGTGTGAGGGCGGCACTAATGCGAGCGGCAGGGGCGCTGGGCTGACGGAGGGGGAGCTTACTTTTTCATGCCCTCGGTAATCCGCTGCGTCTCTGCTGCGGTCGAAGCTGGCCCGGTGTTGCGCTTGTAGATCCCGCCCTGGCCGGCATTGCGGTTGAACAGGTCCGGATCGCCCTCGCGCTGGGTGAGGCCGAACAGCGGAAACAGCCCAGGATGGCGGCCCAGCCCGCCGTAGAGATCGAGGCAGCGCTCGATCCAGCCGCGCAGCGGATCGTCCTCTGCCAGCACCGGGATCTTGCACACCGAGGCGGTGAAGAGGATGCCGCCGAGGATGCGGTAATCGGCATAGTTGGGCGTATCGCCGCCCAGCCACTCATGCTGCCCCAGCGCGGCGCGCAGCGGCTCCAGCGCGGCGGAAATCTTCGGCAGGCGTTCCTCTCGGCCAGCCTGCACCTCTTCCAGCTTTCGCCCGAGCATCTTCTCGCGGCTGTGGGTGACGTACTCGTGGTCCTGCGGCAGCGAGAGATCGCGGTAGTCCTGGCAGAAGCAGAACATCCACGGGCCAACCGCCGCGTTCCAGAACCAGTGATCGAGCGCCTTGAGCGTCGCGGCCACCGAGGGATGCGGGATGAGGGCAGGGCGGTCCGGATACTTGGCGTCGAGGTACTCGACGATCCCCCAGCTATCGAGCACCCATGTCCCATCATCGACGATCGCGGGCAGGCGCTCGGTCTTGCCACCGGTCCGTTCCAGAATGCCGGTGAACCCGCCGGGCACGACTTCGAGATCGAAGCCCTTGTGCTTCAGGGCATATTTCGTCGCCCACACGAACGGACTGATCGTCGCGCCCGTGCTCAGCGCGAGGTCATAGAAAGTGATCGTGTTGTTGGCGGCCATGGCATCCTCGCGTGTTTTCGTTGCGGGCATTCTGGCAGATATTGTTAGTAGTACAAACTAATTTTGCATTCAAAGGAGAATGGTTCACGCAGAGACGCAGAGAAGAAGCGAGACGCAGAGAAGAGGAGATGAAGGCGGCTGCGCCGCAGGCAACTTCGCTTCTCCGCGTCTCCCTTTCCCTTCGCGTCTCTGCGAGAAACCTTCAATCCTCAAGCCTTCCGCGTGCGCCACCCTTCGGCATAGTTGTCGCGCGCGGCCGCCACATAGGGCACGGGCGCCACGACCGCCTTGATTTCGGTCTGCACGTGCGGTTCCACAGTGGGCTTGCTGGTGCCGCCATCGGGTTCGCCCCACAGCAGCGTCACTTCGGTGCCGGTCTCGGCAAAGCCCGGTTCCATCATGGCGAGCGTGAGGAACTTGCCCTCGTTCGCGGTGTAGCCGATCCAGGTGGAGAGGCCGACCATCTTGCCACCGGAGAGCACCTGATCGAACGGGTGCATCGCATAGACCGAGCTCGGGTATTCCATGAACTTCGCCCGCTCGCCTTGGCTGAGCGCGGAGGACTGCACGCGCATCACATCCTCGTTGTCGAGCGCGAGGGTTACCTTGGTGCGGTGGTTTCCTGCGGCGGCCATCTTTTCGAGCGCGGCGCGGCCGATGAACTCATGGTCAAACTTGATGAAGGGGCCATAACCCAGATCCCACGGCGTGGTGTAGTAACCCTCGACCGTCTCGGGCACCCAGCTGCCGCCCACCGAGCACTTCGCCTCATAGGAATTGGCCGTCAGCCACGCGCGATAGGGGGCCAGCGCCTCGCCGGTGTAAATCGCCGGGAAGGGGGAGGGGATCCAGCCCGATTCCAGCGTGTTGGAGGAATAGGCCCGGCCGCCGACCAGCGCCATGCCGAACTCCTTGCCCGCCTCAACCAGCGCGGCATGCACTGCGCCGTAGTCTTCCCAGGGGCCGAACAGCTCGAAGCCCGGCTGCCCAGCCATGCCGTGGCGCAGCGCGCGCACTTCCTTGCCGCCGATGGTCATGCGGCACATGTGGAAAAACTTGAGTTCGGGCGGGGTCTTGCCGGTGGCCTTCTCGATGATCTTCATCGCGTTCGGGCCCTGGATCTGGAAGCGCCACGAGTTGCGCTTGCCGTCGGTGCGCATCGCCCAGCGCTCGTCGCGCTCCACGGTCACGTTCCAGTTGCCGGTGGCGGCGTGGTATTCCACCCACTCGATCGTCGGCGCGCGGCCGACGAGGTTGAAGTGGTTCTCGTCGAGATAGAACAGGATTACGTCGCCGATCACGTAGCCGTCCGGCGTGACGGGCACGAACTGCTTGGCGCGTTCGGGCTGGAAGTTCTTGAACGAATTGATGCCGAGATGCTCGAGCATCGCGAAGGCATCCGGACCCTTAACCGCCAGATCGACCATGTGGTACGACTGGTTGTAGAGCACCGCCGTGTGCCCCCAGGCCCACTGCTCCGCGCGCCAGTTGGAGTATTCCGATGGCACGCCGGGATAGACGTTCGGCCCCAGCTGCTGGTTGCGCAGGAAATGGACAAGATCAGGCTGCGCGCCGATCACGGCTTCGAGGGACTGGGTCATGCAAGGCTCTCCCGGAATGTACGGACTCGATGCGCTCCCATGCCTCAATTTCAACAGGCTGAAAAGTTCAGTTATGTGAAATGGCGAAAAAAGTTTGCTGTGCCCCGCATCGCCCCCAATCACGTCATTGCGAGGAGCGCAGCGACGAAGCAATCCAGAGCCGCGCGCACAAACGCTCTGGATTGCTTCGCTTCGCTCGCAATGACGAAGGGGCGCACGAAACCAAACCCGTTCGTGTCGAGCGAAGTCGAGACACCAAGCGCCGCGCATGGTGTCTCGACTTCGCTCGACACGAACGGGGAGGGGGAGGCCCCCAAACGCAAAAGGCCGGCCCAAACGGACCGGCCCCTTGGCTGAACCTGGCGCTGAAATCAGCCCTCGACGTGCTCGGCGAGGACCGTGAGGCCCTTCTCGCTCACTTCGGCAAAGCCGCCGGTGATGCGGATGTCTTCAGGCGCCGCGCCATTGGTGCGGTAGACGCGCAGCGCGCCGTCCTGGATCGTCGACATGAACGGCGCATGGCCTTCCAGCACGCCGAAGTTGCCTTCCGAGCCGGGGACTTCGACCATGAAGACCTCTTCCGAACGGACGAGGCGGGCCGGGGTGACGAGTTCGAAGTGGAGCGACATGATCAAACTCCCCTCCGTTCAAAGGAGGGCCTCTAGTCTCCCCTCCCGCGAGCGGGAGGGGCTGGGGGAGGGCATGTTCATCTCAGGAAAGAGCTGCCCGACAGGCCCTCCCCCGACCCCTCCCGCGAGCGGGAGGGGAGATCAAGGTGCCCCGGCCTTGCGGCGGGGCGCCTTTCCTTATGCGTCTTCAGCCATCTTCTTGGCCTTGGCAATCACGTCGTCGATGCCGCCGACCATGTAGAACGCGGCTTCCGGCAGGTGGTCGTATTCGCCGTCAACCACCGCCTTGAACGAGCGGACGGTGTCTTCGACCTGCACGAACTTGCCCGAGATGCCGGTGAACACTTCGGCCACGTGGAAGGGCTGCGAGAGGAAGCGCTGGATTTTCCGCGCACGAGCAACAATGAGCTTATCCTCCTCGGAAAGCTCGTCCATGCCGAGAATGGCGATGATGTCCTGCAGCGACTTGTACTTCTGCAGGGTTTCCTGAACGCGGCGGGCGGTTTCGTAGTGCTCCTGGCCGACGACGGCCGGGGTGAGAACGCGGCTGGTCGAGTCGAGCGGGTCCACCGCCGGATAGATGCCGAGTTCCGAAATCGCGCGGTTCAGCGTGGTCGTCGCGTCAAGGTGCGCGAACGAGGCAGCCGGCGCCGGGTCGGTCAAGTCGTCGGCGGGCACGTAGATCGCCTGAACCGAGGTGATCGAACCCTTGGTGGTCGAGGTGATGCGTTCCTGCAGCGCGCCCATGTCGGTCGCGAGGGTCGGCTGGTAGCCCACCGCCGAAGGAATACGGCCGAGGAGAGCCGACACTTCCGAACCCGCCTGCGTGAAGCGGAAGATGTTGTCGACGAAGAACAGCACGTCCTGGCCTTCCTCGTCGCGGAAGTATTCGGCCATGGTCAGGCCCGAAAGCGCGACGCGGGCGCGGGCGCCCGGCGGCTCGTTCATCTGGCCGAACACGAGCGCCACCTTCGAACCGTCGGGGGTCGGGTTGCCGTCGGCGTCCTTGGCGATAACGCCGGCGTCGAGGAACTCGTGGTAGAGGTCGTTACCCTCGCGGGTGCGTTCGCCGACGCCCGCGAAGACCGAGACGCCGCCGTGGCCCTTGGCGATGTTGTTGATCAGTTCCTGGATGAGCACGGTCTTGCCGACGCCCGCGCCGCCGAACAGGCCGATCTTGCCGCCGCGCGCATAAGGCGCGAGGAGGTCGATGACCTTGATGCCGGTGACCAGAATGGCCGCTTCGGTCGACTGGTCGATGAATTCCGGGGCCTTGGCGTGGATCGGCGCGGTCTTTTCCGCGTTGACCGGGCCGCGCTCGTCGATCGGCTCGCCGATCACGTTGAGGATGCGACCCAGCGTCATCGGCCCGACCGGCACCGAGATCTGCGCGCCGGTGTTGGTCACCGGCTGGCCGCGGGTCAGGCCGTCGGTCGAGTCCATCGCGATCGTGCGGACGGTGTTCTCGCCGAGGTGCTGGGCGACTTCGAGCACGAGGCGGTTGCCGTTGTTGTCGGTTTCCAGCGCGGTGAGAATCGCCGGCAGTTCGCCGGGGAAAGTCACGTCGACGACGGCGCCGATGACCTGGCTGATCTTGCCGGTTGTGGTCTGGTTGAGGACGGCTGCGGTGGCCATTGTTCGTTCCTTGCCTTGAAGTTCTTAGAGCGCTTCGGCGCCCGCGATAATTTCGATGAGTTCGGTCGTGATCGCGGCCTGACGGCTGCGGTTGTACTGGATGGTCAGCTTCTGGATCAGCTCGCCCGCGTTGCGCGTGGCGTTGTCCATCGCGGTCATCGAAGCGCCCTGTTCGGAGGCTTCACGCTCCAGCAGCGCGCCGAAGACCTGCGTTGTTACGTAACGCGGCAGCAGAGCCTCGAGGATTTCCTCCTCGCCCGGCTCGTACTCCACAACGGCATCGCTGGTCGAAGCCGCCGCCGGGGCGGGGACGGGGATCAGCTGCGCGGTGATCGGATCCTGCTGCAGGGCCGACTTGAACTTGGGCGCGACAAGGTGCGCGACGTCGAACTTGCCGGCGGCGAACATTTCGATCAGCTCGTGCGCGATCGCGCTGGCTTCGTCGAAACCGGGCGTGCGCACCATGCTGGTGTCATAGCCATCGGCCTTGGCATTGGGGAATTCGCGCTTCAGCGGCGCGCGGCCCTTCTTGCCGACGAGGTAGAACGTCACCGTCTTGCCGGCGGCTTCGAGCGCGCGGGCCTGAAGCTTGGCTTCCTTGACGATGTTCGAGTTGAGACCGCCGCACAGGCCCTTGTCGGTGTTGACGACGACAAGGAGGTGGCGCTGATCAGAGCCCGTGCCACGCATCAGCAGCGGTGCGCTGTCCTGCCCGGCAACCTTGCCGGCAAGGCTCGCCATCACCGCAGCGAGGCGGCTGGCATAGGGGCGCGCGGCTTCGGCAGCCGTCTGCGCCTTGCGCAGCTTGGCCGCCGCGACCATCTGCTTGGCCTTGGTGATCTTCTGGGTCGACTTGACCGAGTTGATCCGGCCCTTGAGTTCCTTAAGGCTGGCCATCGAATGTCCCTTGCGGGGGCCGGAAGAAAATAGGGACAGTCCCTATTTATCGCCCTCCGACCCGGTGCAAAACTCCAAAAAAGCGTAAGCGATAAATAGGGACTGTCCCAATTTTCTTCCTTACGCGAACTGCTTGCCGAACGCGTCGAGCGCGTCCTTGAGCTTGCCCTTGGCCTCGTCGCCGAGGTCCTTGGTGTCGCGGATCAGCTTGAGCAGGTCGGCGTGGCTGGAGTGGAGGTAGCTCAGCAGCTCGGCCTCATACTCGCCCACGCGGTTCACCGGGATACCGTCGAGGTAGCCGTTGGTGCCCGCGAAGATCACGCAGGTCTGCTCTTCGAAGCCCAGCGGCGAGAACTGCGCCTGCTTGAGCAGCTCGGTCAGGCGCGCACCGCGGTTGAGCAGCTTCTGCGTCGAGGCGTCGAGGTCCGAACCGAACTGCGCGAAGGCCGCCATTTCGCGGTACTGCGCGAGCTCGAGCTTGATCGAGCCGGCCACCTTCTTCATCGCCTTGGTCTGCGCCGACGAACCCACGCGGCTCACCGAGAGACCGACGTTGATGGCCGGACGGATGCCCTGATAGAACAGGCCGGTTTCCAGGAAGATCTGGCCGTCGGTGATCGAGATCACGTTGGTCGGGATGTAGGCCGAAACGTCGCCGGCCTGCGTCTCGATGATCGGCAGCGCGGTGAGCGAGCCGTTGCCGTTCTCGTCGTTCATCTTCGCGGCGCGCTCAAGCAGGCGCGAGTGGAGATAGAACACGTCGCCCGGGTAGGCTTCGCGGCCCGGCGGCCGGCGCAGCAGCAGCGACATCTGGCGATAGGCCACGGCCTGCTTGGAAAGGTCGTCGTACACGATCACGGCGTGCATGCCGTTGTCGCGGAAGAACTCGCCCATCGTCGCACCGGTGTAGGGCGCGAGGTACTGCAGCGGCGCGGGCTCCGAAGCGGTCGCGGCGATGACGATGGAGTATTCCATCGCGCCGTTCTCTTCGAGCTGGCGGACGATCTGCGCGACGGTCGAGCGCTTCTGGCCGACGGCGACGTAGATGCAGTAGAGCTTCTTGCTCTCGTCATCCCCGGCGTTGACGGCCTTCTGGTTGATGAAGGTGTCGATCGCAACGGCGGTCTTGCCGGTCTGGCGGTCGCCGATGATCAGTTCGCGCTGGCCGCGGCCGACGGGGACGAGCGCGTCGATCGCCTTGAGGCCGGTCTGCACGGGCTCGTGCACCGACTTGCGCGGGATGATGCCGGGCGCCTTGACTTCGACGCGGGTGCGGGTGGCGTCCACGATCGGGCCCTTGCCATCGATCGGGTTGCCGAGCGCGTCGACCACGCGGCCGAGCAGGCCCTTGCCGACGGGGACGTCCACGATGGTGCCGGTGCGCTTGACCTGGTCGCCTTCCTTGATCTCGGCGTCCGAGCCGAAGATCACGACGCCGACGTTGTCGGCTTCGAGGTTGAGCGCCATGCCCTTAACCCCGTTCGAGAACTCGACCATCTCGCCGGCCTGGACCTGATCGAGACCGTAGATGCGGGCAATACCGTCACCGACCGAGAGCACAGAGCCGACTTCCGAGACCTGGGCCTCGGTGCCGAAGCTGGCGATCTGGTCCTTGATGACCTTCGAGATTTCAGCTGCGCGGATTTCCATGGAAACGCCTTTCGTAAAACTTTTGAGGCTTCAGCCCTGAGTTGTCAGCCCTTCATGGCCTGGGCGAGCGAATTGAGACGGGTGCGGATCGAGCCGTCGATCATGCGGCTGCCGATCTTGACGACGAGGCCGCCAAGAATAGCCGGATCGACATGGGCCTTGACCGTGACGGAACGACCCTCGCGGGCCTTGAGCTTGTCAGCCAGCTGCGCGAGCTGCGCTTCGTCGAGCGGGTGCGCGGTGGTCACTTCGGCGGTCACTTCGCCGCGCGCGGCAGCGGCGATCGCGGTGAAGGCGCGCACCACGTCGGGCAGCGAGGCGAGGCGGCGGTTCGCCGCGAGCACGCCGAGGAACTTGCGGGTCAGGTCCGAGAGCTTGAGGTAATCGGCCACCGCGTCGATCGTCTTCGCGGCGACATCGCGCGAAACTTCGGGGTTCTTGAGCAGCGCGGCGAGGTCAGCCGATTCGCGCACTGCCGCGCCGAGGGTATCGAGGTCGGTTTCGACCGCCGTCACAACCCCGTGTTCGCCTGCCAGGTCATAGAGCGCGGCCGCGTAACGTCCCGCCAAGCTGGCCGTAATCCCGCCGGAAATCTCCACGCGCCTTGGTCCCCTTCATCCAGGATGGATCGCAAATGTAGCTTGCATGGGCCATGGTGCCGCGCACAAAGCACGACGGCCCGCAATGGGGGCGCGCCTAGCAACCAAGTCCCTGCCTGACAAGATGCCAGATGCCGATTCCCGGGACAGGGTGAAAACCAAGCCCTTTCAGGCAGGCGCATGCGGCCGGTCAGAGGCCCCGCGCGATCAGGGCTCGGGCTTGCAGTTGTAGCGCAGCCGCTCGTTCGGCTCGGCGGGCAGCAGGGCCCGGATCGACCCCTGCGCCTCGCCCAGCGCGCGTGCTGTCGCTTCATCCACGCCGCAGGCCGGGGCCTTGAGCTTGGTGCGGGCCTCGCGCAGGGCAGTCATCGCATCGAGCCCCATCAGATAGCGCTCGACCGTGTACTCGCGCCGGTCCGGATCGAACCGCGTGATCGACACGGTCGCCTCACCCTGCGGCACAAGCACCCGGCTCCAGCCGTCGCCGGCGAGGCCATACTGGGTCTTTCCGTTGACGCAGCCGCCCGGAGCCCAGGTCAGCGGCACGTCGGTGATGTCGGAGACGGTCACGCGGCTGCGCTGCGGATCCAGCACGCAGACCAGCTTTTGCGGGCCTTCCGGCACGCTGGTGCTGGCATCGGCGGCGGGGCTCGCCTCGGCCTTGGCCTTGTTCTCGGCGATGATGTCCTTGGCGCGCTCGTCGATGAGGCTGAGCGGCGGACGCAGCAGCCAGACGCCGACCGCCGCGAGCGCCAGCACCCCGGCCGCGCCGCCAGCGAACTTCAGCTCGCGCCGCTTGCCGCGCTGATTGAAGGCAAAGGCTGCCGCGCCGGCGGCCACGGCTGCCACCAGCAGCACTGCCGCCAGCGCCAGATCATTGTCGCGCTCGGCGAGAATCTGCAACTCTGCATCGTGCTGGGCCCTGGTGGCCAAGTCCGCCTGCGCCGCCTTGCGCGCTTCTGCCGCGGCCGCCAGCCGCGCCTGATCCTCGGCCCCGCGAGCCGCATCCGCGCGCGCCAGATCGGCGAGCGAGGTGCAGGGCGCGCCGCTCGCATGCGGGCTCACCCCGGCCTCCTGCAGGAATGCGGAAAGCTCGCGCGTCGAGATCGCGAAGTAGAATGCCGAATCGGTGGTGTTCTCGCTCACCGTGCCGAAGCTGTTGACGCCGAGCACCCGCCCGCAAGCATCGAGCAGCGGCCCGCCCGAATTGCCCGATCCGATCGGCGCCGTGTGCAGGATCGTGTCGAATGCGCGCGAGGAGCGCCCTGCCGAGACATAGCCGCGCGTCTTCACCGCAACCTGCGGGCTGACGAGGTCACCCATCGAAAGCCCCTCGGCCATGTCGACATTGCCGGGATAGCCCGCTGCGTAGACTTCCTCGCCATCCGTCGGCGCGCCCGAGAACAGCGTGAGGGCATTGAGCGCAGCGCCCTGCTTCAGCTTGAGCAGGGCGAGATCGCGCTGAGGCGAATAGGCGGCGATCGTCGCGCCAAAGCCGCCGCGCCCTTCGGAGGGGACCACGCCCGCCACGATCCCGTCGCTGCCGCGCAAGTCCTCGACGACATGGGCATTGGTCACCACGAGATCGGGCGCGATTGCAAAGCCCGTGCCGTGGCTCACCAGCCGCGCCGAGCCACCATCGTACTGGATCAGCACGACCCGCACCACGCCCCTGCTCGCCGCGGCAATGTCGCCGGGATCGGCCACGCCGACGCCGGGCAGCGCGGCGAGGAGGAGGGCGGCGAGGGCGGTGAAGAAGCGGTGGAGCGAAATCATCATCCCCGGTTCTTGCCGGGAATTGATTGCACCGCAAGCAGCGGGAAGCGTACCGGACGCGATATCGCTATTGCCGTAGCAGACCACGCTGCAGGAGCACCGCCATGAGCCATACCGAACCCGCCCCCTCCGCCTGGACCGATGGCGGGCGCGGCACGGTGATCCGCTGGGATGTGGCGGCAACCTCGCTCGGCCCAATGCTTGTCGCTGCGACCGACAAGGGCGTCTGTCGCCTTTCCTTCGGCGAGGACCCCGCCGTGCTTGCCGAGCGCTTTCCGAAGGCGGAACGGGTGCGGGGCGGGGGCGATTTTCCCGCATTGCTCGCCCGGATCGTCAGGGCCGCAGAAGCTCCCGGCGAGATCGACTTCACCGATATCCCCGTCGATGTGGCCGGAACGCCCTTTCAGGAAAGCGTGTGGCAAGCGCTGCGCCGCATTCCCAAGGGCGAGACGCGCACCTATGCCCAGCTCGCCGCCGAAGTCGGCCGCCCCGGCGCGGTGCGCGCGGCAGGCTCGGCCAATGGCGCCAATCATGTCTCGCTGCTGATCCCCTGCCACCGCGTGATCCGCACCGATGGCAGCCTTGGCGGCTATGCCTGGGGGCTTGAGATCAAGGCCAGGCTGCTCCAGCGCGAAGGCGCGCTCCTGCCCCTTTAGCCGCGCGATTAAATTGCCTTCCCATCGTTGGTGAGCGTGATGTACCCTCCCGTGGAATCAGAACACCAAGGGAGACCCTCATGCCCACCGTCACGCTCGAGCCGGGAATGCCGCAGACCATCGGCGAGGCTTTCGCCCACATCGGCACTGTCACCGCGCCCACGGTCATGGACATCAAGGTCATGTGCCTTGTCGAAGCGGCGAGCAAGGAGCTCTATCGCGCCACCGCCGCGGGTGCCGAGAACCCCGCGGTCGCCGATCTGCTGCGCACCAATGGCGACGAGGAATTCCTCCACGCCCGCCGCGCTGCCGCCGTGCTCAAGGTGCTGACGGGCGAGGACTTCACCCCGCCCGAGGCCGACGAGAACCCCTACCTCGCCAGCGGCATTTTCCCCATCGGTGAACTCACTCCGCCCGCGCTGCGCAAGCTCGCCCAGACCGAGTTTGACGGCGAGACGCTCTACGAAGGCTGGGCTGCCAGCATTGGCAACGATGAAGCCGCCGCGCTCCTGCGGGCCAACGGCAAGGAAGAAACCGACCACGGCAACCGCCTGCTGCAGGCCGCCGCGCTGCTCGAAGGCTGAAGGCAGGGGCTCCCGGTCCGGCGCGGGGTGCACCGATGGAGTCACCGCGCCCCGGACCGATGGTTTTTTGCGTTTCCTGACGATGCCTGAACCCGCGTGACAAATTGCGCGCGGGCAACTAGCGATCGGGATGTGAACGCGACCGCACTCAAGATCGACGACAGCGACTGTTTCGACATCGCTGCACCCACGCCCATCGACCCTCGCAAACTGATGCGCGATTTGCAGGCGTATCGCGATCCGCGCCCCGGCCGCAGCGGCTGGGAACTCGTCATTACCCTGCTGCCGTTCCTCGCCTTGTTCACGCTGATCGCGATCGCGGTGGAGGCGGGATATTGGCTGGCGCTGGCCGCAACGCCGCTGGCGGGCCTGTTTCTGCTGCGGCTGTTCATCATCCAGCACGATTGCGGCCACGGCGCGTTCATGCGCCGCCGGGGGAACAACGACTGGATCGGCCGGGCGCTCGGCACGCTGACGCTGACCCCCTACGATTGCTGGCGGCGCTCGCACGCGCAGCACCACGCGGCCACCGGCAATCTCGATGCCCGCGGCTTTGGCGATGTCGACACGCTGACGCTGCGCGAATACCGGGAACGCACAAGCCTGGGGCGGCTCTCCTATCGTCTCTACCGCCATCCCGCGGTTCTGCTGGGCCTTGGCCCGGCCTATCTCTTCTTGCTTCGCCACCGCCTTCCCATCGGCCTGATGAAGCAAGGATGGATCTACTGGATCAGCGCCATCGCCACCAATGCGGCAACTGCGCTGCTCCTCGCCATCCCCGTCTATTTCCTGGGTTTCGGCGTAACGGCGCTGGTCTTCTTCCCCGTGCTGCTCAGCGCGGCGTCGATCGGCGTATGGCTGTTCTACGTCCAGCATCAGTTCCCCGAAGCGCATTGGAACCGCGAAGCCGACTGGTCATTCCATGATGCGGCGCTGCTCGGCAGTTCCTATCTCGAACTGCCGCCCGTCTTGGCGTGGTTCACCGGCCACATCGGCGTCCATCACGTCCATCATCTGGCCAGCCGGATTCCGTTCTATCGCTTGCCCGAAGTCCTCGAGAAGCATCCCGATCTGCGCGATGTGAACCGCTTCACGGCGCTCGAGGCTTGCGGCACCTTGCGCCTCGCCTTGTGGGATGAAGATCAGCGCGAGATGGTCTCCTTCCGCGAGGCGGCGCGCGCGGGACGATAGCGGTTCGTGCCGCCTGCGCGCACGGCAAGAGGGATCAGGCGTGCAGGGATCGGGTGAGGGGCCATCTGCCGTGGAGAGCTTCGCCGATCTGATCGCCGCTGAAGGCCTCCCCGCCAGCTACAGCGCCACAATCGAAACCCACTGGCGCCCGCTCGCCGCGTGCATTGCCGCGCGCGCCGCCGCGCAGGGCGGCCCGCTGATCGTCGGCGTGAGCGGTTCGCAGGGTAGCGGCAAATCCACGCTCTGCCGGATGCTTGAGGTGCTCCTGCGCGAAGAGCACGGCCTCCATGCCGCGACGCTCTCGCTCGATGATCTCTATCTGACCCGCGCCCAGCGCGGCGATCTCGCGAGCACTGTCCATCCCCTGTTCGCCACCCGCGGCGTCCCCGGTACGCATGACGTTGCGCTCGGCGTCTCGGTGATCGAGGCTGTCCGCACCCGCCGGCCCGGCCTCACCCTCCCGCGTTTCGACAAGGCCCGCGATGACCGCGCGCCTGATGCGGATTGGCCGGTGATCGCCGCGCCGCTCGATGTGCTCCTGTTCGAAGGCTGGTGCGTCGGCGCACGGCCCCAGTCCGGGGCCGACCTTGTCCGGCCGGTCAACCGGCTCGAAGCAGACGAAGATGCGGACGGCGCCTGGCGCGCCCATGTCAACGCCGCGCTCGCAGGCCCCTATCGCGCGCTGTTCGAGGCGCCCGACATGCTGGTCATGCTGCAGGCGCCCGGCTTCGAGACCGTGCTCGGCTGGCGGCAATTGCAGGAGGCCAAGCTGCGCGAAAGGACCGGGCTCGGCATGTCAAACGTGCAAGTCGCGCGCTTCGTGATGCATTACGAGCGCCTGTCCCGCCACCTGCTTGCCGATCTGCCGGGCCGGGCGGACTGCGTGATCGCGCTTGGCGAGGATCATGCCGTCGTGAGTATGGACCTTGCCGGTCCGGTCAGTTCGGCGGAACCGGAAGCCCCGGCAAGGCTGCGGCCATGATCTTGTCAAACAGCGGTCGAGGCTCGGGAATGTCCGAATTGACGAGAACGACCAACCCGGTCTTTTGCTTGGGATAGTGGATGATGAAGGCGCGGAAGCCCTGCCATGCGCCGGAGTGGTATTCGATCGGGGTGCCGTCCACGGCGACGGTGAACCAGCCCATGCCGTAATAGGCGGGCTTGTCCGGGTCGGCCTTGATTACCGGGGCCTTGGCCTTGGTCCAGAGCGGCGCAAAGGGCGGGTTGGGAACGTCCATAGCAGCGATATAGGTCGTTAAATCGCGCGCGCTGATGTAGGTACTGCCATCAGCGGTGTGGTTGAACGTTGTTGAAACCCATGCCTGGTTCTTGAGCGGCGCGCCAAGCTTGCTTCCCTCGCGCTCATAGCCCGAGGCGCGACCGGGGATAATGTCCGCTTCCGATATGTCGCGGGTGGCGTTCATGCCCAGCGGCTTGAAGATGTGGCTGGTGAAATACTGGTGATAGGGCGCGCCGGTGAGTTTCTCGATCACCATGCCCAGCATTATGTAGGCGGCGTTGCAGTAGGCCCATTTTGCCCCGGCTGGCCGCGTCTTGGGCATCTGGTAGACCAGCTTGCGCACCTCGTCCCATTGCAGCGTCTTCTGCAGATCGACTTTGGCATAGTCGTCTTCGAGCCCGGAGGTATGCGAAAGCAGGTGCTTCAGCTTGATATCCGCCCAGCTGGCCGGAACATCCGGAAAATACTTGGAAATCGGATCCTCGATGCTGAGCTTGCCTTCCTGCTGGAGCATCAGGATCGCGAGGCTGGCGAACTGCTTGCCGGTCGATCCGGTCTGAAACAGCGTGTCGGGCGTCACCGGCACCTGCCATTCGAGATTGGCGCTGCCATAGCCCGAAAGGCGCGTGATCTTGCCGTCCTGCTCGATCCCGACGGCAAGGCCGGGAATGGTCTGCCGCTTGAGCTCGCTGTTTACCGCATCATCGAGCGCATCGGCGCGAACACTCGGCGCGATGGCTAGCGAGAGGAGCAAGGCAAGTGCCGTGACCGACGTTCCGCGCATCTGAAAGCTCCCCGGGATTCCTGATGAAGGGCAGGCTAAACCCACTGGCGAGCGCTTGGCAAGCAGGCCATCGCCAGTCCGGGCACAATCAATTTCACTTTCCTACAAGGACCACTCTGAAGTAATAACCTGTATCGGGCATCAATCAGCAAGAAATTGAAAATAAACGATCAAACCGGATCGGATTTTTTCATCAGGACATTGTCAACAGTGTCAACCTGTTGGATCTTCACACAAACGAATAGGGGTCGATATCGACCGCCACCCGCACCCCCGGCGGGAAGCGCAAGGGGGCGAGCCATGTGCGGATCAGCTTCTGCACTTCGGCCGAACGGCGCGCCGCGATCAGCAGGCGGTAGCGGTGCCGACCGCGCAGCAGCGAGAGCGGGGCGGGGGCCGGGCCGAGGATCAGCACGCCGGGCTCGTCTGGCCGGGTCCCGCCGATGGCGCGAGCCGCCTCGCGTGCTTCGGCTTCGTCCTCGCTCGAGACGATGATCGCCGCCCACCGGCCAAACGGCGGCGCGCCCGCCTCGCGCCGGGCTTCGGTTTCGGCTTCGTAGAAGGCATCGCGCGATCCGCTGGCGAGTGCGGCGATGACGGCGGCCTTGGGGTGGCGCGTCTGGATCAGGACTTCGCCCGGCTTGGCCCCGCGACCGGCGCGCCCGGCCACTTGCGCGATCTGCTGGTAGGTTCGCTCCGCCGCGCGCAAGTCACCGCCGTCGAGCCCCATATCGGCATCGACCACGCCCACCAAGGTGAGCTCGGGAAAATGGAAGCCCTTGGTGACGAGCTGTGTGCCGACGATCACGTCGATTGCTTTCGCCTCCGCCTGCGCGACGAACTCGGCGGCAGCGGCGGGGCTGGCCAGCGTATCGGATGTGACGACCGCCACCCGCGCGCCCGGCAACAGCTCGCTCACTTCATCGGCGATGCGCTCCACGCCGGGGCCGCAGGCGACAAGGCAGTCGGGCTCGCCGCACTCCGGGCAGACCGGCGGCGGCGGCACTTCGTGCCCGCAGTGATGGCAGGCAAGGCGCTGCGATAGCCGGTGCTCCACGAGCCAGGCCGAGCAGTTGGGGCACTTGAAGCGGAAGCCGCAATGCCGGCACAGCGTCAGCGGCGCATAGCCGCGGCGGTTGAGGAACAAGAGGCTCTGCTCGCCCTTGTCCAGCCGGTCCGCCAAGGCCTCGACCAGTGGCGGCGCCAGCCAGCGCCCGCGCGGCGGCTGCAGTTCGGTGAGGTTGACCACCTCGATCTTCGGCAGCTGTGCTCCGCCGAAGCGGCTTGGCAGCACCAGCCGCTTGTAGCGCCCGGCCTCGGCCATCTGGAGGCTTTCGAGCGCCGGGGTCGCGCTTGCCAGCACCACCGGCACCTGTTCGAAGTGCCCGCGCATCACCGCCACATCGCGGGCGTTGTAGCGCACCCCGTCGTCCTGCTTGAACGCCACTTCGTGCGCTTCGTCGACCACCACGAGCCCGAGATCGGCAAACGGCAGGAACAGCGCCGAGCGCGCGCCGACCACCACTTTCGCCCCGCCGAACGCCACCTGTCGCCACGCCCGCCGCCGCTCGGACGCCTTGAGCGAGGAATGCCAGGTAACCGGCGCGACGCCGAACCGCGCCTCGAACCGGCCCAGAAACGCCGCCGTCAGTGCGATTTCCGGCAGCAGCACCAGCACCTGCCGCCCGGCCTCCAATGCCGCCGCCACCGCCTCGAAATAGGTCTCGGTCTTGCCGGAACCGGTCACGCCATCGAGCAGGAACGGCTGGAAAGTGTGAGCCTTGACCGCCGCCACCATCTCGGCTGCCGCTTCGGCCTGCTGCTCGGCCAGTGCGGGTGCTGCAAATTGCGGATCGGGCGCGGGGTAGGGCCGGTCGCTGTCGACCAGCACGGGCTCCAGCAGTCCTTGCCCGAGCATGCCGCGCAGCACGCCTTCCGAAACACCGGCGATCTCCGCCAGCTCGCGCATCGTGGCCTGCTCGCCCTGCAACAGATCGAGCGCCTGAAGCCGCTGCGGCGTCATCCTCGCCGGTTCCTCGCCGGTCAGCCGGTATTCGGTGACGGTGCCGCTGCCTTTCAGCGCCGCGCTGCTCGACAAGGCCATGCGCGCCACGGCGGAGAGCGGCGCGAGGTAGTAGTCTGCCGTCCACGCGATCAGCCGGCGCAGTGCCACCGGCAGCGGCGGCACTGGAAGCACCTCGAGAACCGCACGCAATTTGTGTTCGGGCCAAGGGGCATTTGCTTCGTCCCCCGGCAAGTCGCCTTCATCCCAGACCACGCCCAGGATCTGGCGCGGCCCCAGCGGCAGCACCACGACGCTGCCAGGCGGCGCATCCATCCCCTCGGGCACCCGGTAGTCGAGCGCGCCGAGAGCGGCATTGAAGACGATGCAGCGCACGCGGGTCATGCACCCCATCTAGGCACTGCCGTCCGCCGGGGCAAAGCCCGCCCATGTTCGAAAGGGTGGAAGAATGACAGGCTACACAGCGCCCACCCTCGCGCTATAGGGTTCGCAGAATCGCATACAGGACACGCCTCCCATGAAGTTTTTCGTCGACACCGCCGATACTGCCGAGATTGCCGACCTTGCCTCGACCGGTCTGCTCGACGGCGTGACCACCAATCCCTCGCTGATTGCGAAGGCGGGGCGCGACTTCATCGAGGTGACGCGCGAGATCTGCGGGCTCACCAGTGGTCCGGTTTCCGCTGAAGTGGTCGCGCTCGATCACGCAGGCATGATGCGCGAGGCGGAAGTGCTGCGGAAGATCGCGGACAACGTCTGCATCAAGGTGCCGCTCACCATCGACGGCCTTAAGACCTGCAAGGCGCTGACGGGCGAGGGCACGATGGTCAACGTCACGCTGTGCTTCTCGGCCAATCAGGCGCTGCTGGCGGCCAAGGCCGGCGCGACGTTCGTCTCGCCTTTCGTCGGCCGGCATGACGACAATGGCTTCGACGGCATGGACCTCATCCGCGATATCCGCCTGATCTACGACAACTACGCGTTCGGCACCGAGATCCTCGTCGCCTCGATCCGCCACGGCGTCCACGTGCTCGAAAGCGCCAAGATCGGCGCCGACGTGATCACCGCGCCGCCCGCCGTGATCAAGGGCCTGTTCAAGCATGTCCTGACCGAAAAGGGCATCGAGGGCTTTCTTGCGGACTGGGCCAAGACGGGGCAGTCGATAGGGTGAATTCAGGCGATCGGCTGATCCGGTTGGGCGACAGGTGCAGATGAACGGCATGATCAGCAGCAGCCCGGCAGGCGCGGTCAGGGAACTTGTGCCATGATTGCCGGGCTGTGCTGGGCGCTGCTTGGCCTCGTCCACGCCATGCCCGCGCTCGCGCTGTTCCAGCCTGCACTGATTTCGCGGATGTATGGCGTCGAGCCGGGTTCTAGCGGCTTCACCTTGATGCATCACCGCGCGGCGCTGTTTCTGGTGATCGTGGTTGTGTGCGTCTGGGCCGTACTTGATCCCGGGGTGCGGCGGCTGGCCGTTGTTGCGGTGGGGATCAGCATGGGCTCGTTCGTCGTGATCTGGTGGCGCGCAGGTGCGCCTGCGGCGCTGCGCAGCATTGCGATTGCGGACTTGATCGGCCTGCCGGTGCTGGCCATCGCCAGTTGGCTGGCGTTTCAAGGAGCGGCATGGGCCATGTTCGGCGTGCTTGCGGCAGCCTTGTTTTACGGCTTGATCGGCGTGGCAGCGCTCACGCGACCGCACAATCTTCTGGCCGGTTTCGGGATCGAGGCCAGCCAAGCCGACAGCCGCAACGAGATCCGCGCGGTTTATGGCGGTTTCCCACTCGCGGTTGCGGGCCTGCTGCTATTCAGCCTTGTGCGACCCGGTGTTTCGGATGGTATCCTGCTCGCACTGGCGGTGGCTTCGGCGGGTATGGCGGCGGGGCGGATCGTGTCCGGGCTGATTGATCGCACTCTTGGTAGCTATCCCGCTTTGTTCATCGTGCTAGAGATCGTCGTTGCGGCCTTGATCGCGAGCGCCATAAAGGGCGTATGAGAAAAAAGCTGCCTGCTTCTGGATTTGGATAGACCTTGCCTGACGAAAGCCCCCTCGACCAGTTCCGCTCCGTCCTCGCCGGCACCGCCCGCGCGGTGGCCGATGTGCCCGAGCTTGAAGTCGCCTGGACCGCAGACGCGCCGAGCCAGACGGGCACGAACTTGCGCCTGCCGATGCCGGGCCGCGCGCTGCCCGCCGCGCAAGTGGCCGAGGCGCGCGGCTTTGCCGATGGCATGGCGCTGAAATTGAGGCTCCACAACGAGGTGCTGCATGGCCGCGGCGCCCCTGTCGAACCGCTGGCCCGCGCTTGCTACGATGCGGTGGAGCAGGTCCGCTACGAGGCGCTCGGTTCGGACGGCTATGCCGGGATCCGCGGTAACCTCGATGCCGCGACGACGATGCGCATCGCCTCCGATCCGATCGCCCGCGCGATCCGGCCCGAGGACGTGCCGCTGCCCACCGCGCTCGCCATGCTGCTGCGCGAGAAGCTGACCGGTCAGCCGGTGCCTGCTGCCGCCGAAGTCGGCACGGCCATGGTGCGCAGCTGGATCGAGGCGCGCGCCGGCGCCGATCTCGAAGGGCTGGCCGACCTCATGGACGACCAGAAGGCGTTCCAGAACCTTGCGCTCGAAATGCTCGGCCACCTCGACCTGACCAAGTCCCCCGATGATGCGGAGGACGGCGGCGACGAGGACGACGGCGAGCAGGCCGACGATCAGGCCGAGGACCAGCCCGATGCCTCCGACGACGGCGCCGAGCAGCAGCCCAGCGAAGTTGCCGGCGATACCACCGAAGGCGATGAACAAGGCGAAGAGCAGGAGCAGACCGAGACTTCGGAAGACACCGCCGATGCCGACATGGCGGACGAAGGCGACGAGGGCATGCTCCCCACGCGCCCCAACCGGCCGTGGACTGACTTGCCGGAAAGCTGGGAATACAAGGCCTATACCACCCAGTTCGACGAAGTCGTCTCCGCCACCGAGCTGTGCGACGAGGAGGAACTCACTCGCCTGCGTGCCTATCTCGATGCGCAGCTGAAGGGCCTTCAGGGCATCGTCACGCGCCTTGCCAACCGGCTCCAGCGTCGGCTCATGGCGCAGCAGAACCGTTCGTGGGATTTCGATCAGGAGGAAGGCCTGCTCGATGCCGCGCGGCTGGCCCGCGTCGTCATCTCGCCGGGCCATTCGCTGTCCTACAAGATCGAGCGCGACGTCGAGTTCAAGGATACCGTCGTCACCCTGCTGATCGACAATTCGGGCTCGATGCGCGGGCGCCCCATCTCGATCGCGGCGATCAGCGCGGACATCATGGCGCGCACGCTCGAGCGCTGCGGTGTGAAGACCGAAGTGCTGGGCTTCACCACCCGCGCATGGAAGGGCGGCCAAAGCCGCGAGGCCTGGCTTTCGGGCGGCAAGCCCGCGCATCCCGGTCGCCTCAACGACTTGCGCCATATCGTCTACAAGAAGGCCGACGAACCCTGGCGCCGCGCGCGCAAGAACCTCGGCCTGATGATGCGCGAGGGGCTGCTCAAGGAAAACATCGACGGCGAGGCGCTACTCTGGGCGCACACGCGCCTGCTCGCGCGGCCCGAGGATCGCCGCATCCTGATGGTCATCTCGGACGGCGCGCCAGTTGACGATTCGACGCTTTCGGTGAACTCGGCGGGCTATCTCGAGCAGCACTTGCGCCGGGTGATCGACTGGATCGAGAAGCAGTCACCGGTCCAGCTTGTGGCCATCGGCATTGGGCATGACGTGACGCGCTACTATCGCCGCGCGGTCACGATCATGGATGTCGAACAGCTGGGCGGCACGATGGTCGAACAGCTGGCCGGCTTGTTTGAAGACGATTGATCCGATTGAATTATCTGGGGGAATTGATGCCAATAGATGTTGCCGACGCCGTTCTCACGCGCCGTTCTATCCGCGCGTTTCAGGACAAGCCCGTTCCGCTCGAGGTGCTGCGCCGGGTGATGGACACCGCGCGCTGGGCGCCCTCGGGCTGCAACTTCCAGCCGTGGGAAGCCACCATCGTGACCGGCGCGCCGCTCAAGGAATTGCAGGCCAAGATGGCGGTTACGCCCCCGCAAGACCCGCGCGAATACAGCTGGGACGATCCGGAAGTGATCCCCGAATGCAAGGCGCGGCTCCACGGCGTGGGCAAGGCGATGTATGCCGCGATGGGCATCGGCCGCGAGGACGTCGAGGCGCGCAACAAGTTCATGGGCGCCAATCTCGTCTCGTTCGGCGCGCCCGCCGTCCTGCTCTGCTACTTCGACCGCCGCATGGGGCCGCCGCAGTGGTCGGACGTCGGCATGTGGCTGCAGACGATCATGCTCCTGCTGCGCGGCGAGGGGCTCGACAGCTGCCCGCAGGAATTCCTCTCCGTCTACGCCAAGCTTATCAAGGAGTTCCTCGGCGTATCGGATGAAACGCACATCTTCTTCTGCGGCATTGCCATCGGCTACCGCGAGGAAGAGAACCCGGTGAACCACTTCGAGCGCGAGCGCGAACCCATAGACGGCAACGTCAGGTTCCTCGGCTTCTGAGGGGATTGCGTGCGCTACTGCATAGGCAGTGGCGCACAGGGGCGCTAATCACCTGTGTGATGCAGGGGATTGGCGATGCCTGAATCAGGGCCTCAATCAGGGGGCGCATCGGCGCAGGCGCTGCGGCAGGGGCTGCGAGAGCTCGGCTGGCAGCGGCTGGCCGTGGCGTCGCTTCTTCTGGCACTTGCGCTGTTTGCCGCGCTGCGCAGCTGGCAGCTCCCCATCCTCGGTGATGCCGAAAACGCGCTCTATGATGTGCGCGCTGCCGGCTTTGCCCCGCGCGCCGATACGGACAAGCGCATCGTCCTTGTCGTCTACACCGACGAGACCAACCGCAAGACGGGGCAGATCTCGCCCGTGGACCGCACCGTGCTGGCGCAGGCGCTGGCGCAGATCGAGGGCCTCAAGGCAACGGGGGAGGGTGCGAAGGGCATCGGCATCGATATCCTGCTCGATAGCGCGCAGGACGATGATCCGCTGCTGCAAGCCGCGCTGCGCGGCATGACGACGCCGGTCTACCTCGCCTTCGCCAGCAACCGCACCAATCCCGAGGCGATCACCTGGGAGCAGGAGCAGGACCTGAGGCGCTATATCGCCGCCGTGACGACGGAGACGACGAAGCCCGCCAGCATCCTGCTCGTCACCGACAACGATGGCGCTGCACGCCGCTGGCCGCAGCAATATCCCGGTCTGCCGCCGCTGCTGGCCCAAGCGCTGACGCAAACGACGCCGGACGCCGCGCCGCAGTTCTCCGGGTTTGCGGGGCCGATCCGCTATCGCCTGCCCAGTGCGACGGACCGCCCGGTCTTCGAGAAGATCCCCATCGATCTCCTCGCTGATCCCGCCACTGCGCCGCTTGTCGCCGATACGATCCGTGGGCGCTATGTGCTGATCGGTGGCGATTTTGCCGATTTCGACCAGTTCGACACGCCGATTACCCGGACCGGCCTTTCCCCCGATCCGCGCGGTGGCCATTCGCGGATGATCGGGGTGGAAATCCACGCCTCGATGCTGGCGCAGCTGCTCGACAAGGCGCTGCCGCGCAGCGTTCCGGGCTGGGCGCAGACCATCGGCGCCCTGTTCGCCGTCCTGCTCGGCATGGCGACGGCGGCGGTCCGGGCGCGGCCATGGCAGCTGGCGCTTGGCGTGGCGGCGCAGCTTGTGGCCTTTGCGGCAATCCCGTTTCTTGCCGCGAATGCCGGTTTCGATACGCTGGGGCTCCCCGCTGCCGGCTGGCCGGCGGGCTGGCTCGTCGCCTATGTCGCGGTCAGCGCGGCGCTGCGGGCGATCAACGCGGCGCAGCGCGAATTTGCGCAAGGCGCGCTGGGCAAGTACCTTCCGCGCTCGGTCGCCAGCGAAATCCTGCGCAATCCGGAACGGCTGCGGCTTCATGGTGAGAAGCGCGAGATTGTCTGCCTGTTCAGCGATCTCGAAGGCTTCACCAAGCTGACTCACGCGGTCGAGCCCGAGATGATCGCGCGCCTGCTCAACGACTATCTCGACAAGCTTTCCGCCATCGTCCTCGAACATGGCGGCACGCTCGACAAGTTCGTCGGCGATGCGGTGGTGGCGTTCTGGGGCGCGCCGATTGCCTATCCCGATGATGGCGCGCGGGCGGTGAAGGCGGCCATCGCGATGTACCATGCGGGCGAGGAATTCCGCCGCGACGCCCCCGCCGGTGTGCCGCCGATTGGCCGTACCCGCGTCGGCGTCCACTTCGGCGAAGCGATCGTCGGCAACTTCGGGGGCGAGGGGCGCATCCAGTACACCGCGCTGGGTGATGCGATGAACACCGCCGCCCGCCTCGAAGGCGCGAACAAGCCGCTCGAGACGACAATCCTTGTCAGCCGCGAGGCCGTGGAGCGCTCCGGGCTGGATGGGTTCCGCCCGATGGGCACCGTCAGCCTGCGCGGCCGCGCGACCCCGGTTGAGGTTTTCGAGCCCGTGCCGGAGGGCGATCCTTCCGCCCGCGCGCTTGCCGAAGACCTCGTTGCTGCGCATGCTGCAGGAAATCGCGCGGCTGTGCAGGCGCTCACAGCGCGAATCGCGGCGAACGGCGACAAGGATCCCGCGCTGGCCAATCTGGCGCGCCGCCTTGCGGAACTGGATGATGGAGAGAGTTATGGCCTTGGCTAGTCGCACCTTTGCTGCTGTTGCCCTGATGGCGGCGAGCTTCGGGTGGAGCATGGCGGCCTATGCGCAGGCCGTGGTGATCCGCTCGACCGGGCCTTCCGCCGCGGCCTATCCGATGGGGCGCAAGCTGCCGGCGGGCGCTGCGGTCACGCTCAAGGCGGGCGATCAGGTGACGGTGATCGACGGGGCCGGCTCGCGCGTTCTGGCAGGGCCCGGCAGCTTCCGCATCGACAATGCCGTGAACCGCGATGCCGCGAGCGGCGCCAATACCGCGCTCGCCGCGCTGATCGCCCGCGGCGGCGCGCGCACGCGCACCGGGGCCGTGCGCGGCGATGCCGAAGTGCCGACCGAACCGGTCCGCCCCGACAATGTGTGGTACGTCGACGTCAGCCGTGGCGGCACCGTCTGCATCGCCGATCCCGCCCAGGTCGTGCTGTGGCGGCCCAACCCCGCCGAAACCGGCAACGGCACGCTCTATGGCGCGGACAACACCCCCGCCGAAGTGACCTTCCGCGCCGGCAGCGCGATCAAGCTCTGGCCGATGGCGACCTTGCCGGTGGTTGACGGGCAGACCTACCGCTTCACCAGCCCGCTTGGCCAGACGGTGAAGATCACCACGCGCGTGCTGGCGGATGTGCCGGAGGAGCCGGTGGCGGTGGCCGCGATGCTGGCGGACAAGGGCTGCACCGGCCAGATCGAGGTGCTGGCGAGCGTCCCGGCGGCGGCTGAATAAATAGGGACAGTCCCCATTTATCGGTGCGCGCGCGCGCTTGACCGGCAGGCGCGCAGGCTGGCAGAGCGCAGGGCATGGAAACGACTGCCCCGACTTCTGGCCCGCTGACGCTCTTCAACAGCCTGACCCGCCGCGCCGAACCGTTCACCCCGGTCCATGAAGGCGAGGCGCGCGTCTATACCTGCGGGCCGACGGTCTACAACTACCCCCATATCGGCAATATGCGCGCCTATGTCTTCGCCGATGTGCTGGGGCGCACGCTGAGCTTCAAGGGCTACAGGCTCACCCATGTCATCAACATCACCGATGTCGGCCACCTGACCGACGATGCGGACGATGGCGAAGACAAGATGGAGCGGATGGCGGCGGCGCAAAAGCAATCCATCTGGGACATCGCCGAGCACTACAAGCAGGCCTACTGGGCCGACGTGCGCGCGCTGAACATCCGCCAGCCGGCGCAGTGGACGGTGGCGACCGACTACGTGCCGCAGATGATCGAGTTCGCGAAGGGCATCGCGGCGAAGCACTGCTACGAGCTGGACAGCGGGCTCTACTTCGATGTCTCGACCGTCGCCGATTATGGCCGGCTCGCCCGCGCCCAGACCGAGGATGGGGAGGGCCGGATCGAGGCGGTGGAAGGCAAGCGCAACGCGGCCGATTTCGCGATCTGGCGCAAGACCCCGCCGGGCGAGACACGGCAGATGGAATGGGATTCGCCCTGGGGCAAGGGCGCGCCGGGCTGGCATCTGGAATGCTCGGTCATGTCGGGCGCGGTGCTGGGTTTTCCGTTCGATATCCACACCGGCGGGATCGACCACCGCGAGATCCACCACCCCAACGAGATTGCGCAAAACCAGGCGCATTGCTGCACGAACGGCCTCGACGACGCGGCCAACTCGGGCGCCAAGGTGTGGATGCACAACAACTTTCTTGTCGAACGCTCGGGCAAGATGTCGAAATCGAGCGGCGAGTTCCTGCGGCTGCAGCTGCTGATCGACAAGGGGTATCACCCGCTGGCATACCGGCTGCTGTGCCTGCAGGCGCACTATCGCAGCGAACTGGAGTTCAGCTGGGAAGGGCTTGGGGCGGCGCTGACGCGGCTGAAGCGGATGCTCAACCAAGCTGAGCTGCTTGCGAATCCTCCGACGGTGCCGCTCATCAAGCACCCAAAGTTTGAGGTGGCGCTCGCCAAGTTCGAAGCTGCTATTTCCGATGACTTGAACACGCCGTTGGCACTGACTGCGTTCGAAGAAGCACTTGCGGTGAAGAAGGTGGATGACGTCATCAAGCGCAGTGCGATCGCCCATATGGATGCAGTGCTCGGCCTTGGCTTTTTCAGCTCCTACGGCAAGCATGAGGAACTGGAGCGAAAGGACCTCCGCATCCGCCCCAAGTCCGCCACCATCACCGAAGCCGAAATCGAAGCCACACTAGCCGCGCGCAAGGAAGCTCGCGCCGCCAAGGACTTCGCCCGCTCCGATGCCCTGCGCGATGAACTGACGGCCAGGGGTGTCGAGGTGATGGACGGCGATCCGCTCGGCTGGGAGTGGAAGCTGGGGTGAGGCTCTGGCGCATCACGCGCGCGGCGCATGTGGCGCTCGATGGCGCTGGTGCGATCGCGCACGGCGGGCGCTACTCTCCGCCGGGCATGCCGGTCGTCCATTTCGCTTCGGAAGCCGGTCTCGCGGTCCTGATTGCGCTGCGTTACCAGCCGGCCGATCCGGTGGAAGCGGCGAATGACACGGTGCTTGGCTGGATCGAAGTTGCGGAGGAGCCCGAACGCGTGCCGCCGGGGCTGGACGAGCCCGCCATTCGGGCGTGGGTGGAGAGCTGGCTGGTCGAGCAGCGTTCTCTGGTGGCTGCCGTGCCATCAAAAGTCCTGCCGGAAGGTGACGTGCTGCTGTTTAATCCGCGCCATCCCGGTGCAGCGCACGTCGGGGCGCTGCAAACGCGCCCGTTCAGCTTTGCCGAATGCCTGCACGCTCCGCCAATGCGAATCATCTACGAAGGATTGCGGTAGCCATCTAGCGCTTGGGCACCACCACCAGCTTGTAGGGAATGTAGAGCAGCACTTCGGAAAGGCTCGCGCGGGCCCATTCAACCGGGCGGTTGAGGCCTTCGATCTCCACGCCATAATCTGGGCCGAGCTTGGCCGCCATTGTCCGCGCATCGGCGGCGATCGCATCCGCCACGGCGCCGCGATACTGATCCGGTGCCACGACCGACAGCGTCAGGTCCTCCGTTTCGCCGAATTCCGCACGGCCCACCGGCTCCACGGCCTTGATGAAATCGGCAATCTTCTTCTCGGCAACCACGCCCGACACCGCCCCGCCGAGCGGCACCTTGATCAGGAAGACCGCGCGCGAGGTATCGGGCCGGCCCGCTCCGGACAGCGAGAGGGTCTTGTAGTTCTGCAAGGTCAGCGGCTCGACCGTGCGCTCCCCATAGGCGAGCTGGACGCCTTGCTTTGGCGCCAGGCGGATTGCGTTCTCGATCATCTGGTACACTTCGGCGATGCGCTTGCCGGCATCGCGCGTATCGCCCGTGATCGAGACTTCCTGCACCGCGAAATCGGCGACGCGCTTGAGGCCCACGGCGGGGACGCGCTCGTCGAACGTGTCGGAATCCCGCCGCGTCGCCGTCACGATGACTTCCGACATGCCATTGTCCTGCGCCATCACGGTGACCGGGAAGAGCACGCCCGCAAGGCAGACTGACACAAAAATCCGTTTCATCGGCGCCTCTCTCCGCTATCCCGCCTTGAACGAAACAGTGCGGGAGAGCCTTGTCAATGACGGTCCTTGTGATGAACGCGCTCGCCGCGCCGCTGGTCCAGCCGCATCTGCCGGAGTGGATCGAGCCGCGCTTCTTCCGCCACACCGAAGAGCTGATGGAAATGGCGCCCGAAGCCGAGATCGGCTGGTTCGATCTGGAAGACACCGCGCCGATGGCCGAGGCGATCCGGCGGGCCACGAAGCTCAAGTGGCTCACCAGCATCTACGCCGGGGTCGATGGCCTGCCGCTTTCGCTGATGGCCGAGCGCGGCGTCGTCATGACCAACGGCGCGGGCATCAATGCGGTGACGATCGCCGAATATGTCGTGATGGGGATGCTCAATATCGCCAAGGGCTACCGCGAGGTGGTGCACGCGCAAGGCCGACACGAATGGCTTACCGAATCGCCCGGCAAGATGGAACTTGATGGCAGCCGGGCGCTCATCCTCGGCTATGGCGAGATCGGCCAGCGCGTCGACCGCATCCTCACCGGGTTCGGGGTCGATGTGGTCAAGGTCCGCCGCTCGGCGGGTGAGGGCACGCTGACGCCCGGCGAATGGCGCGGGCGGCTGGGCGAGTTCGACTGGGTGATCCTGGCCGTGCCCGGCACGGCGGAGACCGAAGGCATGATCGGCGCGGCGGAACTGGCGGTGATGAAGCCCTCGGCGGTGCTGGTGAATGTCGCGCGCGGCAGCGTGGTCGATCAGGATGCGCTGGTGGCGGCGCTTACTGCACAGAAGCTCGGCGGTGCGTTCCTCGATGTCACCACGCCCGAACCGCTCCCGGCGGAGCACCCGCTGTGGGCGATGCCTAATGTCCATATCACCATGCACCTTTCCGGCCGCGCGCAGGGCAAGATGTTCCGCCGCGCGGTGGAGCGTTTCCTCGGCAATCTGGCACGCTACCACCGCGGCGAGCCGCTGACGCATCAGGTCGATTTCGCGCTCGGCTACTGAAGTGGCGCGCGAGGCGTGACTCGCGCGCGTGCCTTTGTTACCCCTTGGCACCGGGGGTGCAGCGGCATGCTGTAACCACCGGTTGGTCGCGACCGTACTGGGCTGAGGGAGGCGCGGCTGCGGGCTCCCGCTGGGGAGCGAATACATGAGCGATGGTGCCGGCAAGAAAGCCTCTGACCTGTTTGTCGAATGCCTTGAGGAAGAAGGCTGCGAATACATCTTCGGCGTACCCGGCGAAGAAAACCTCGATTTCCTCGATTCGCTGTCTCGCTCCAGCAAGATCAAGCTTGTGCTGACCCGCCATGAACAGGGCGCCGGCTTCATGGCCGCGACGTATGGCCGCCACACCGGGAAGACCGGCGTCTGCATCGCGACGCTCGGGCCGGGCGCGACCAATCTGGTGACCGCGGCGGCCTATGCCACCTTGGGCGGCATGCCGATCCTGATGATCACCGGCCAGAAGCCGATCAAGAAATCGAAGCAGGGCCGCTTTCAGATCCTCGATGTCGTCTCGATGATGGGGCCGCTGACCAAGTTCACCCATCAGATGGCCAGTTCCGACAATATCCCGAGCCGGGTGCGCGAAGCCTATCGCCTGGCCGAAGAGGAAAAGCCGGGCGCGACGCATATCGAGCTGCCTGAAGACATTGCCGACGAGCATACCGAGGCGCGCCCGCTGAAGCGCTCGATGGTCCGCCGCCCCAGCGCCGATCCCAAGTCGGTGCGGCAGGCGGTCAAGGCGCTCGAGGCGGCCAAGTCGCCGGTCCTCGTGATCGGCGCGGGCGCCAACCGCACGATGACAGGGCGCATGCTGCTCCAGTTCGTGGAGAAGACCGGCATTCCCTTCCTCACCACGCAGCTCGGCAAGGGCGTGATCGACGAGCGCCATCCGAAGTTCCTCGGCTGCGCGGCGCTTTCGGCGGGCGATTTCGTCCACCGCGCGATCGAGGATTCCGACTGCATCGTGAACATCGGCCACGATGTCATCGAAAAGCCGCCTTTCTTCATGCACGAAGGTGGCCCGACGGTAATCCATGTCTCGTCGAAGACGGCCGAAGTCGATCCGGTCTATTTCCCGCATATCGAGGTCATTGGCGATATCGCCAACGCGATCTGGCAGATGAAGGAAGACATCATTCCGAACGCCAGCTGGACCTGCGGCCGGCTGCTGGACTACCGCGCTGCCGAAGTGGCCCACACGGCGGGCCTGGCCGCCGACGCGCGCTTTCCGATCTTCCCGCCGCATCTTGTAAGCGAAGTGCGCGCAGCGATGCCGGACGACGGGATCATCTGCCTCGACAACGGCGTCTACAAGATCTGGTTCGCGCGCGGCTATACCGCCTACCGCCCCAACACCGTGCTGCTCGACAACGCGCTCGCCACGATGGGGGCAGGGCTCCCCTCCGCCATGATGAGCGCGATGCTCTACCCCGAGCGCAAGGTCATGGCGATCTGCGGCGATGGCGGCTTCATGATGAACAGCCAGGAGATGGAAACCGCCGTCCGGCTAGGCCTCAATCTCACCGTGCTGATCCCCAACGACAACAGTTACGGCATGATCCGCTGGAAGCAGGCCAACATGGGCTTTGCCGATTTCGGACTGACCTACGGCAATCCCGACTTCGTGAAATACGCCGAGAGCTATGGCGCGCATGGCCACCGCGTGGAAAGTGCGGCGCACCTCAAGGAACTCCTCGCGCACTGCCGCGATACACCGGGTGTCCACCTGATCGATTGCCCGGTCGACTATTCTGAAAACGACCAGATCCTGAACAAGGATATCAAGGCGCTGTCGAAGGCGCTGTAAGACTAGCGTGTTCCCCTCCCGCTTGCGGGAGGGGGCAGGGGTGGGCCAGCAAGGCCTGCTCCAAAGCCCACCCCCGACCCCTCCCGCAGGCGGGAGGGGGGAGTACGCCATGACCAAGCTCAAAGACGTCTACCCGCTCTATCTCAACAACAAGGCGGTGCAGCCCAACACCGATCTTGCGGTGACCGACAAGTTCACCGGCGAGATCGCCTTCCGCACCGCGCTCGCCACACCCGATGTGATCGACGCCGCCATTGCCGGCGCCGTCCGTGCGGCGGAGCCGATGGCGCGGCTGGCAAGCTACGAGAAGCGCGATGTGCTGGCCCACTGCGTGCGCCGCTTCATCGAAAGGTTTGACGAGCTCGCCTATGCGCTCTGCGTTGAGGCCGGAAAGCCGATCGCGGATGCGGAAGGCGAGGTCACCCGCCTGATCGATACGTTCCGCATCGCCAGCGAGGAAGCGACGCGCAATTACGGCGAAGTCCAGCCGCTCGATATCTCTGCGCGCGCAAAGGGTTACATGGGGATGTGGAAGCGCGTTCCCATCGGTCCGTGCAGCTTCATCTCGCCGTTCAACTTCCCGCTGAACCTCGCCGCTCACAAGATCGCGCCTGCCATTGCCATGGGCTGCCCCTTCGTGATGAAGCCTGCCAGCCTCACCCCGCTGGGCGCGATCATCATGGGCGAGGTGCTCGCGGAATGCGACGTGCTCCCCGAAGGCGCGTTCTCGATCCTGCCCGCCAGCCGCGACGGGGCCGATCTCTTCACCACCGACGAGCGCCTGAAGCTGCTTTCCTTCACCGGCTCGCCCGGTGTGGGTTGGGACCTCAAGGCCAAGGCGGGCAAGAAGAAGGTCGTGCTCGAACTCGGCGGCAATGCGGCGGTGATCGTCGATGCCGATGCCGATCTCGATCATGCGCTCGCGCGCATCGTGTTCGGCGGGTATTACCAGTCGGGCCAGTCCTGCATTCACGTGCAGCGCGTGATCATTCACGAAAGCATCTACGACCGTTTCCGCGACATGCTGGCGGCCAAGGTCAAGACGCTGATCTCGGGCGATCCCAAGGCGCGCGATACCTTTATCGGCCCGATGATCTCCGCCAAGGAAGCCCAGCGCCTCAAGGGCTGGATCGACGCGGCCATCGCAGGCGGCGCAACGCTGCTGGCGGGCGGCGGTTGCAGCGGGGCGATGCTGGAGGCAACCTTGCTCGAAGGCTGCAGCCGCGACATGGACGTCTATACCGAGGAAGCTTTCGGCCCGGTCGTCATCCTCTCGAAATTCAGCGACTGGGACGCGGCGCTGGAGGAAGTCAACGACAGCAAATTCGGTTTGCAGGCCGGGATCTTCACGCGCGATATTCACAAGGTGCTTGAGGCCTGGGACCAGCTGGAGGTCGGCGGTGTCGTCGTCAATGATGTCTCAAGCTACCGCGTCGACAACATGCCCTATGGCGGGGTCAAGGATTCCGGGCTTGGCCGCGAGGGCGTGCGCTTTGCGATGGAGGACATGAGCGAGATCCGCAATCTGGTGATCCGGCGGGTCTGAGCGCAGGGCGCGCGGCGACGGTCGAGTTCGGTACAAATCCACGCTTGAATGGCACGCACTGTCTGGCGTAACCACCCATCAAGGGGTCGTCCTGTTGGGTCGCGTCCTGCGCGCGGTGAGGCCCGCAAAGGTTCCTCCGCACTCGGCGCTGCCGTTGGGAACGAGGGGCAATGCGGGGCATTTCGACACTGGCGCGGTCGTTTGAGGCTGCCCTTCGCGGCGGGGCCAGAGGACCGCTCATCGCCGCCCTTGCGTGTCTGGCGCTCGCGGTGCTTGCACTTGCCGCAGCGTTCGCCCTGCGTCCCGCACCGCTCAAGGCGCAATCTTCTGCGGACAATGCTGCCCAGCGCGCACACATGGGCGTCGCCAGCTGTGCCGGCTCGACCTGCCATGGCCGCAGCGTCGCCAGCGGAACGCCGATCCGTCAGGATGAACTGCTGCGCTGGCAGGAAGAAAGCTCTCCCACCGGGGCGCACAGCCGCGCCTGGCGCGTGATCGGCGAACCGCGCGGGGCCGCGATAGCCCGCAGGCTCGGGCTGGACAGCGCCGGGCTCGTGCGTGAATGCGCCGGCTGCCATGCCTCGCAGGGTGCGGCAAGGCTCGCGGACGGCGTTGATTGCGAGGCCTGCCACGGCAATTCCGGTGCCGGACCCGGCGGCGGCTGGCTCGCCACCCACTACACTGTCGGCACCAGCCATGCGCGCAATGTGGCGCAAGGGATGACCGATCTCACTGTCCCGCGCGTGCGCGCCGGGGTCTGCCTCGATTGCCACCTCTCGGGCGATGGACCGGGCCAGTTCATCGCGCATCGCATCATGGCGGCGGGCCACCCACGCATCTCGTTCGAGATGGACCTGTTCAGCACCCTGCAGCAGCACCACGACGAGGATGCCGACTACATCGCGCGCAAGGGCCACAAGACCAATTCGATGCAGATGTGGGCGATCGGGCAGGCCGAGGCCGTCGCGCGCGGGCTCTCGCTCTATCTGCAGCCGGCCAAGGCCAGCGACGGCGTGTTTCCCGAGTTCACCTTCTACGATTGCCATTCCTGCCATCGCCGCATCTACGACAGCGATGAGGCGAACGTCAGCGCGGTGCCCAATCCGGGCCGCCCGATCCATGCCGGGATGCCGCCGTACAACGATGAGAACATGATCCTTCTGCTCGCCGCCGCGCGCGTCGTCGCCCCGGCCGAAGCTGCGACATTCGATGCGCGCGCCAAGGCATTCCACCGCGCGATGGGCGTGGGCCGCAGCGAGACGGTGGCGGCGGCGCAGGCGCTGCGGCAGGCCGCCGAAGCGCTCTCCGCGCGCTTTGCGGCGACCGCCTTCAGCCGCGATCAGGCCTTCACGGTGATCGACACCATCGCCAGCGACGCGATTGCCGAGCGCTTCACCGACTATGAAGGCTCGGTCCAGTCGGTCATGGCGCTCGACACCTTGCTGAACGGCATGGTCAACGCCGGCATGGTGACAGCGGGCAGCGCGGGCAATCTGCGCCTCCAGATCAACCAGGCCTATGCTGCGGTGCGCGATCCCAACGGGTTCCAGCCGATTGCCTTTCGCCGCGCACTGGGCAGCGCGGTCCGTTCAATCCGGAGTCTACGCTGATGGCCCTTCGCAAACTGCCCGGACATCTGGCGGCCTGGTTCGCGCTGGTTGGCCTCGTGCTTTCGGGGTTCGCCCCGATCGCCGCCAGCAATGCCTCGGCGGCCGTCTACACCGCACCGCCGCTGGAAGCGCTGACGATCGCCGACGTCCAGAAAGTCATCGCGCAGGCGGTCGGTGAGGCCAGGGCGCGCGGCGCGAAGGCGACGATCGCGGTGGTCGACCGGGTGGGCAACGTGCTGGCGGTCTATCGCATGACCGGTGCCGCTACGCAGATGCGCATCACCGCGCGCACCCAGCTGCCCACCAGTGTGTTCCCTTCCGAGCTCGGCGCCATCGCCAAGGCCATCACGGCTGCCTATCTCTCCTCGAGCGGCAATGCGTTCTCGACGCGGACGGCCTCGATGATCGTCCAGCCGCATTTCCCGCCCGCGCCAAGCACGCCGGGGCTGGAATCCGGGCCGCTGTTCGGCGTGCAGTTCAGCCAGTTGCCCTGTTCTGATCTCAACACGCGCTTTCCCGGCAATGCGGCGGTAGCAACGGCGATGATCGGCCCCAAGCGTTCCCCGCTCGGCCTCGCGGCTGATCCGGGCGGGCTGCCGCTCTACAAGCGCGGCGTGGTTGTCGGCGGGATCGGCGTGATGGCGGACGGGATCTACGGCTTCGATCCCAATGTGCTCGATTTCGACAAGGATCTCGACGAGGTCCTTGCGCTTGCCGGCCTGCAGGGCTTCGCGCCGCCGATCACGATCCGCGCGGACCGCATCCCGGTCGATGGCACCACGTTGCGCTTCTCCGATGCCATGGCAAGCCAGCTCCACCCGCTGCAATCCAGCTTTGCCGCGCTGGGCACCGGGGCCGGGGCGCTCATTGCGGTTGCGGGCTTCTACGCCGGCACTGCCATCCTCCCCGGCGTCGCCTATGGCACCGAACGCAGCGGCATCCGCCTTGCCACGGCAGCCGAGTTCAGCAATCGCGAGGCCTTCATCCTCAGCGACGGCAACGGCGTGAACCGCTTTCCGATCCGCGGCGGCACGGATGCGGCCGAAGTCGGCACCGCGCTCAGCCCGGCCGAAGTCCGCGCGGTGCTGGAGGAAGCCTTCAAGGTCATGAGCCGGGCCCGCGCGCAGATCCGCCGCCCGCTGGATTCGCCGGCGCAAGTCTCGATATCGGTGGTCGATACCTGGGGCACGCCGCTCGGGCTGGTGCGCAGCCCCGATGCGCCGATCTTCGGCACCGATGTCTCGCTGCAGAAGGCGCGCACGGCGGCGTTCTTCTCGAACCCCAGGGCAGGCGCGCTGCTCTTCGCCGATCCCGATCCCGGTGTCGCGCCCACCGTCGCGGCGACGCGCAGCTTCCTTGCCGACACCGCAGCGCTCACCGGCAAGTCCGCATTCTCCAACCGCGCCGTCGGCCTGCTCGCGCGGCCCTATTTCCCCGATGGCGAAGTCGGCCGCCCGAACGGTCCGCTCTCGCTGCCGATCGCCAGCTTCAGCCCCTTTGCCACCGGGCTCCAGACCGCGCTGATCGCCAGAACGCTTGGCGCGGACCGCTGCACCAATGTCCCGCGCGCGCCCAGCGGCCAGCAGCGCCTCGCCAATGGAATCCAGATCTTCCCGGGTGCGGTGCCGATCTACCGCGGCAGCACGCTGGTCGGCGCCATCGGCGTTTCGGGTGACGGCATCGATCAGGACGACATGATCGCCTTCCTCGGCGCCAGCAACGGCGGCAAAAAGGTCGGCAGCATCGGCAATGCGCCCAAGGCCATGCGGTCGGACCGGATCGTGGTGAAAGTTGGTGTCGGCGTGCGGCTGCGCTATGTGAACTGCCCGTTTGCGCCCTTCCTCGATACATCAGCGCAGAATGTCTGCGAGGGGCTGTGAGCGCACTGGCGTCCCTCCTTGCTCCCATGCTCGCGCTGGCCGCGCCAGCGGCAACGGCTGAACCGCCCGCTGCGCCGCCAAGCGATGCGCCCGCAGCCGAGCCGACGACGGCAGACGGTGCACTGCTCGAAGGCCGCCGCCGCCCCGGTTATCAGAAGACGCTGCCGGACAAGGTCGAGCAGGACAATCCCGGCGCGGTCAATGCGCCGCCGCCTGAAGCCTTCTATGACAAGTGGGACGGCGAGGGCAGCCCGTCCGACCTTGTTGTCGATACCGGCGTGCCGGATCGCTGGCGCATCACCTCTTCGCTCTGCCCGAAGAAGGATACCGCGTCCGGCAAGATCAACTCCGCGCTCTACACGCTGTTCCCGCGCCTCGCCCATGTCTGCCATTCGCAGCTCGATCCCTTCCACCATAGCACGCTGAAGGGCGACCGTCCGCTCGCGGCGGGGAAGCGGCCCGGTTTCCTCAAGGGCGACGACTGGTTCTTCGTCGTCAACGGTGTCTCCGATACCGTGGTCGAGCCGCGCAGCTTCCCGATTCCCGTCGGGAACCAGACGACGAGCGATCCCGATTCCAACGATACCTTCGGCCGCAGCAACAGCCTCGTGCTGTCGCAGACCTTCATCGCCGGCTTTTCGCTGCTCAAGGGCGAAACGGCCTTCAAGCCGCCGGTCGTTGAATACCGCGTGGCAATCGCGGCCAATATCAACCACGTCCAAGTGCCCGAACGCCGCGTGCTTTTTGTCGAGCCTTCGAAGGGCACCAAGCGCACCGACGGCTTCGTTGGCCTGCAGGAAGCCTTCATCGACTACCACCTCGGCCAGTTCGATACGAACCGCTTTGATTTCGTCTCGCTGCGCGTCGGCATCCAGCCGTTCCAGGCGGATTTCCGCGGCTTCCTGTTCAATGACAACCAGCTTGGCGTGCGTCTGTTCGGCAACCGCGACAACAACCGGCTGCAGTTCAATCTCGCCTATTTCTGGCGGATCGAGAAGGACACCAATTCCGGGCTCAACAATATCGCCGCGCCGCTGCGCAAGGACTGGGTCTTCGCGGCCAATCTCTATCGGCAGGATTTCCCCTTCGTCGGCCTGACCAGCCAGCTTTCGCTGACCTACAACGTCAACCGGGAGACGCGCATCACCACCGATGCCAACGGGTTCCCGGTCCGCCCGGCGCTGCTCGGCGATCTGCGCCCGCGCACATACCGCGTGTTCTATCTGGGCTACGGGGTGGATGGGCATATCGGCCGGCTCAATCTGACGGGCCAGTTCTATGGCGCGTTCGGCAAGGACCGGAACAATTTCCTCACCAGTGAACCGGCGCGGATCCGCTCCTTCTTCGGCGCTGCCGAGATCAGCTATGATCGCAACTGGGCCCGCTTCCGCGCCTCCGCGCTCTATGCGACGGGGGACAGCGACCCTTACGACAACACCGAGACCGGCTTCGACGCGATTTTCGAGAACCCGCAGTTCGCAGGGGCCGACACCTCCTACTGGATCCGCCAATCGATCCCCTTTGCAGGCGGAGGGCGCGTCATCGGCGTGAACGGGCGCAACGGCATCCTCAATTCGCTGCGCTCGTCGAAGGAGCAGGGGCAGTCGAACTTCCTCAATCCGGGCACTGCGCTGGCCGGAGTGGGCGCCGATCTTGATCTCACCCCCACGTTCCGGCTCACCGCCAATGCCAACCACTTGTGGTTTGCGAATACCGCCGTGCTGCAGGAACTGCGCAACCAGGGCTCGATCCCCAAGGCGATCGGTTGGGATCTTTCGGTCGCTACCACCTGGCGGCCCAAGGCGGCGCAGAATGTGGTCTTCCGCCTGTCGGGCGCGGTGCTGAAGGCGGGCAAGGGTTTCCGCGACCTGTTCGACCAGCGCGGCCACGGCAGGCAGTTCTATTCCGTGCTCGGCAACCTGACGCTGGCTTTCTGATGGGCAAGACCATGCACTTCGCGCCCCGAAAGGCTCTGCTGATCTGGCTGGCGCTGCTGATCGGCGCCTTGGGCGTGCCGACCGCGCTCTGGGCCTCGGGCGAGGAAGTCGCGCAGAAGATCACCTACACCCGCGCCCCGCCCGCGCCGCGCGGCCAGCCGGGCGATACGGCGGCCGAGCAATGGGCCTATGTCGACAAGCAGAACGCGGGCTGCGTCAGCTGCCACACCACGAGCGACCACCGCACCATGCACGCCAGCCCCGCCGTGGTGCTTTCGTGTGCCGATTGCCATGGCGGCAATACCCGCATCATGGCGGACCGGCGCTGGGCGCGTGGTTCGATGGACTATGTCGCGGCGATGAAGGACGCGCATGTCCTGCCGCGCTTTCCCGTCGCATGGAGCTGGCCCAGCTCGGCGAACCCCAAGCGCTCCTATGCGCTGCTCGCCAGGGAAAGCCCCGAATTCATCCGCTTCGTGAACCCTTCGGACTACCGCGTCGCGCGCGATTCCTGCGGGGCCTGCCACATGTCCATCATCGAGGCTTCGGAGCGCTCGCTGATGGCGACGGGCGCGATGCTGTGGGGCGGCGCGGCCTATAACAACGGCATCGTGCCGTTCAAAAACTACATGTTCGGCGAGAGCTTTACGAGGCAGGGCGAACCCGCGCTGCTGAAATCTGCCTCGAAGCAGATCGGCCCCGATGGCAAGCCGATGTGGGGCACGGTCACCCCGGCTGAAAAGGCGCGCGGCGCGCTGCCGATCCTCTATCCCCTGCCCAAGTGGCACACGATCCCGCCGGGCGACATCTTCCGCGTGTTCGAGGATGGCGGCCGCACGATCAACCCGCAGTTCCCCGAAATCGGCCTGCCCAATTCGACCGGTTCGATCCAGCGTCTCGAAGAGCCCGGCCGTCCGGATCTCAAGCAATCGAACCGCGGCCCCGCCACCGGCCTGCGCGTTGCGATCCCGGTGCTCAATATCCACAAGACGCGCCTCAACGACCCGTTCCTGTTCCAGATGGGCACCAATGACCAGCCGGGTGACTACCGCTCCTCGGGCTGCGCTTCGTGCCACGTGATCTACGCCAACGACCGCGAGCCGCGCCACAGCCTGAACTA